>NZ_CALPCY010000057.1:0-28847 GCF_943193115.1 Otoolea muris | reverse complement strand
AAATTTCTTTTCCTGCACGATATTTAGTTGTCAATTTTCAGTTAGAATCACATTCATTGAGATTCCGAGAAGTTATTATGTACTCTGAATTGCCAACGGAGGAAACAGCCGAAAGGTATCATCAATCTTTTTCCCTGTCAACCGCCCCATGATTTCCCGTAGTTCCTCCGGTGTATGATACTGATTATTCAGTTCCATACCAATCCGAACAGCTTCCTGAAAAAGCTCATTTGCATACGCAGCACGTTCGGCATTTTCTTCTGCTCCTTCCCGAAATCCATCTATCACTTCTTTCACTGTCACAGTCTGCATCTCCTTTTTTCAGTTTACATTGCCAACAAAATAAAAATTTCTTTATATCTTACAGGTTTATTCGCCGCTTTTCTTCATTACTTTTTTGTATGGCTTCAACAATCCGAAGCACATCCACGCTTTCTTCAGGTTTTACAAGAAGTTTTTCACCATACGCAATCGCCCGGTAAATATTATCATAATACTCTCCATAATTACCAGTCTCTGTTGGAATCTTTTCCTGCAAAATCTTTCCTTGAAGCATTGTATAAACTGTACCAAAGGAATTTTCTTCATCCTGTCCCCAGTCTGCCGTACCCGGTCTTTTGCCATTAAGCAGTCTGCATTCCTGTATATCCTGCCCATATTTGATAAAAGTAGCCTTTCTTCCATGAACCATAAAATGAGGTCCGGACTCCACGACAAGTTCGCCTGCCGACAAAATGATTCTTTTATCCGTATAATACAAATGTATCTCAAAATTGTCGATACCAGAAGAATCCTTCCTTTGTTTTCGTAAATCCGCATAAACTTCATATGGCATCCCGAAAAGAACATATGCCTGATCTATCATATGAATACCAATGTCATATAACAGGTCAATTCCTTTGCCGCCTTCACGCTTCCAGGATTTTTTGCTTTTCCCTTCTACAAACCTGTCAAAATGGCATTCATAATCTACTATTTCACCAAGCCGATCTTCATTTATAAGTTTTTTCACCGTAAGGAAATCCCCGTCCAACCGCCTGTTCTGATAAATAGACAAAATCACTTTTTTATCTGCTGCAATTCTGCACAGCTCAGCAGCTTCTTTACTCGTAGCTGCCGCAGGCTTTTCTACTATAACGTGTTTCCCTGCCTGCATTGCAGATACCGCCATTGGAACATGGTATTGATTCGGTGTAGAAATCACAACAAGATCAATATCGTCAGCCAAAAGTTTTTCAAAACTCCGAACAATCTCAATATCCGGGTATTCCTGTCTGGAATGATCAGATGTGCGTTCATATACTTTCCTTAATTCAAATTGTTGACTGGCATAAATAAATGGTGCATGAAAAATCTTTCCTGACATTCCAAAACCAGCCAGTCCTACTCTTATACGTTTGCCATATGCCTGATCCACCTAATCCATCTCCTTTTGCAATCGCCCATGCCGTCGCAACCTGCGCAGGGCTGGCATCAAAACATGTTCCTATCAGTTTCAGTTCATCAATCAATGCTGTCAGTTCTTTCAGATGCGGGTTATACGCCTCTCCCCTCCCGGTTCCTTCCCCGTAAACCGCTGCCGTGTCCCACAGGTTCAGCCCACGCTCCAATGCTTTCTCAAACACCGGCTTCAATTCTTCTTCAAATAAATGGTTTCCAAATACCTGAGCCCCTCCGGCAGTTCCTGCGGAATTTCCATCATTCCTGTAATCGGCTCATTATTCTCATCAAAAGCAATTTCATGGCTGCCCAATGCAAAAGTGCCATTCTCCGCATCTTTCCAACGCTGCCTGCTCAGATACTCCTTGATCTTGTTTCTCTGCCCCTCCGTATAATAATCCATGTGTCCCTTACTCATATCACGGGACATATCGTACATGGAGAATGTGGCTACCGCTTTAATTCTGGTATCCGTTCCCGCAGCGGTAACCGCCATTCCCGAAAGCCCGCATATGCAATACGCTCCCTGTCAACATAAGGAAGCAGACCAATATAGTCCACCGCCGCACTGTAATTTTCCGTAAATATGTCCGGTGACGCCGTGTTTCGTACCTCACCGCCGCTCTCCCCGCCAAAGGACGGATCAAAGGCTATACTGACAAAGCCACGGGCAGCCAGCTCCTGTGTCTTGTGAGTACCGGCGAAATATCCGAGAACTGACCTTCCTTTACAAATGTCATACACAGTTCTGTCATCTGCTGGTCACAACCGGCATCAATCAGGTTTTGGTAAATGCCCCCGTATATATCTTTTGCCTCTGCCATCATCCTTCCTCCTTCTGATCTCATTATAAATCGCCATCAATAAAATATCAAATACATATATAATATCGTTTTTCATACTAAAAAGGTATTTTCTGCGCATATAAATACAATCCTGCTTAATTATTAGATGCCGGAAGCGCCCCTGTCTGGCCAAAACCCATTACCGCTTTTACTAACGGGCAGGCGTCACGGGGAATGTAATCATCCCCTATGGAGTTATGCCGTATAGCTGCCGGAACACAGGCGCACAGGCATAGCTCCTGCAGCATAGACCAACTCTGCGGAAACCATGACACACAATGTCCCGATCGTTTTCCGCTCTTTTGCACTGCTTTCTGTGCATCCAGGGATACCCGGAGGGTGTTTTCTATGACCTTCCTTTGGTATATCTGCATCATCTGCCCACATGGAGTTTACCCTGCTGCCGCCCAAAATCCAGTATGGCCTTTTCCCTGATGCAAGAACTAATTCCTCTGGGATGCCAGAACCAATCACGGCAAGATCCGGTCTGCCCTTTTCAAAATCTGCCAGATGGTAATCCCTTACACATTTCACGAAAAAAACAAACTCTTTATAAGCAGACATCCCTTTTACCAGTTTCTGCAATGTATCTATAATCTCTTTCCGATATGGACGTGATTTTATTCCATTGATATGATCAGACATATTGAATCACCTCCACTGGAATCATTATAAATCTGCCTTCTCAAGATATCAAATACATATACATAATGTGAATGCATATTTGAAAGGTATGACTTCTTCTGTTATAATAGAAAAACCCATAAAAGCGAGGAGGATTTTCATTTGGATATTCGGGTATTACAATATTTTCTTGCAGTAGCAAGGGAAGAAAGCATAACAAAAGCGGCAGAAGCGCTCCGCATGACTCAGCCACCGCTTTCCAGACAATTAAAGGATTTAGAGGATGAATTGGGAAAACAGCTACTTATCCGGGGGAATAAAAAAGTCACGCTGACGGAAGACGGTATGCTGCTGCGCAAACGTGCGGAAGAATTAGTCGATCTGATGGAAAAGACAAAAGCGGAGCTGGCTTCTTCCAACGAAAACATCAATGGGGAAATCCATATTGGCTGCGGGGAAACAGAAGCAATTTCTTTTCTGGCACAGGCAGCCCAGAATTTACAAAAAAAACATCCGTTGATCCATTACCATATTTACAGTGGCGACGCAGAACGAGTCATGGAAAAGCTGGATAAAGGTCTGATTGATTTTGGGCTTTTGGTAGGCCCGACAGATATAAGCAAGTACGATTATATCCGGCTTCCAATGAAAGATCTGTGGGGCGTGCTTATGCGAAAAGACAGCCCGCTGGCAGAAAAAGAAACAATTTCGGCAGAAGATTTATGGGATAAGCCGCTGATCATCTCACATCAGAGTTCCATCAATAGCGAGATGTTCTCCTGGCTGAAAACAGACCTTTCAAAATTAAATATTGCCGCCACTTATGATCTGGTCTATAATGCCGCCCAATTTGTAAAAAAAGGATTTGGATATGTGATTGCATTAGATAAGCTCATCAATACAACCGGTAACAGCAACCTGTGTTTTAAACCGCTTTTTCCTCCTCTGGAAGCAGAACTTTGCATTGTATGGAAAAAATATCAGGTTCTTTCAAGAGCCTCCAATACTTTTCTTCAACAATTGCAGCAAGAACTGGAAAATCTGCAGCCGTGAGCGCGCCCTCGTTGGCCTCCGCCCCGGAATTGCCAGAAAAAACCTTGGAATCCCCCGTGAGCCGGCACAGGCGCTCTGCCAGCAGCGTATCAGGCAGCGTGTAGAACAGCTTCGAGGCGTGCTGCACCAGCCCGGAGCTGCGTGGTAACTGCGTTCACCCATTCCTCGCTGCAGAAACCCAGGGCATTTGTGCCGATGCCGCTGCCAAAGCCGATGTATTCTTTTCCGGCAAAGTCCTTTGCGGCGGCTCCGCGCCCGCTCTGGACAGCGACAGGAAAAGGGTTATTAGTATGTGCCACATAGGTTTTGTCTTTGTCGAAAACATCTTGTTTTTCCATAATTACCTCCGCATTTTATGATACCAGGATGCTATATACACATTCCAGCAAAGTCAGGGCCAGAATGATATTGATTGGCCGGTAGTATTGGCGGTAGACTTTCTGAATAGCCATCCCCGCTCCGATCCAACACGTTGTAGCAATCGTTCCTATGGTGGCGATAATAAGTTCAAAGAGAATCAACACCCACAATGCGGTACTGTAATTGGTGATATACCCAGTTAAAGCCGTAATGCCGAACAGATATATTTTCACATTGACAAATTGCAGCATGAAACCTTTCCAAAAGGACGCCGATTTTTCTCCGCTGTCCCCATCTGGTCGGCTGAATGCAATATGAACGGCCAGCCAGAGGATATATGCAGCACCGACATATTTCATCACGTCCAGCACCCCAGGTAAAAAGGCGCTGACACCAAAAACAAACACTGCACAAATCAGTTGAACAACATAGTAACCGGCGAAGATGCCCAGGAACAGAGGATTCCCTTTCTTCCATCCGTAGTTTGTTACAGTGTTCAGAGCAAGGATATTTCCCGGCCCTGGGGTGAACGCATTGATGACCGAATATACAAAAAAATTACCTATCACATAGCCAGGCATAGTAACACCTCCTTCCGCTCATCATTATATAGCGGAACGCTATGGGATAGGTAATATTGATTCTTTATGTTAAAGCATAGGATCAACCTATGTTTAATTCTGCTGGTACTGCATCAGGGCTTCGATATAAATTCTGCCCAACTCAGACAACTCCCGGTCTTTATTCAAAAGATACCCGATTCGCATTGTTTCATTTTCTGCAAGGGGGATAGAAACAATGGAATCACCATGCAGATATTTTGGGAATATGCCGCTTGAAATGGTATAGCCGTCCAACCCAACCATGAAATTGACGATAGCGGCCCGATCACTGATTTTTATACTTTTGTCTGCAATTTCGTTGCTGAACAGTTCTTCTGCAAAGTTAGCAGACTCATAGGTCCCCTGCACAAAACTCAACCGGGGATAGGGCCGCAAGTCGTTTAAGGTGATTTTTTCATAGCTTGCCAGAGGATGCTCCCGTCGCAAAAAAGCGTGTGGGGCCGCTGTGAACAACTCGTGAAAGTCCAGACCGTACTCCTCAAAACTTTTTCGCAGTACACTTTCATTGCTTTGGCTAAGGTAGAGAACACCTAAATCACTGAAACGGTTTCTGACATCCTCAATAATCTGGTGAGTCTGGGTTTCGTTCAAAATAAACTCATATCGCTCCTGCCCGAAATGCTGTACCAACTCCACAAAAGCGTTGGCCGCGAATGTATAGTGCTGGGTAGATACACAAAAGCGTAATTTTTCTGGCCGATTATCAATGTATCTGGATTCCAGAAGTTCCATCTGCTGTACGACCTGTCGGGCATATCCCAAAAATTCCATGCCCTCGGTTGTTAAAGCGACACCTGCGCGGCAACGGTTGAAAATCGTGAGCTTTGCTTCCTTTTCTACTTCTTTGATTGCGCCAGAAAGACTGGGTTGGGAGATATAGAGATCTTTTGCAGCCTCTGTAATAGAACCTTTCTCGGCAACTGTTATAACATATTTTAATTGTTGTAGCGTCATATGTTCTCTCCTAACTCCAATTCCTAAAACTCATTACAGCAATATGCCCGTAGATATTCAACATATAATCAATAACCTATCTTTTTATGTAAACGGTAGTACTCCATCCGGTTAGTAACAATACTTTACCTCAATAAAAAATTTGCTATACTCCATTAAAAACGGTATTGGAGGATGCAGATATGCCGCGTTACATTTTCACGCTGACAAACGATGAAATACAGGAGCTGAAAGCATTAAATCTTTCCAACAAATTTTAACCTGCTTATAGCATACCGTAATGGATGATTAAATACCATATGTATCTTTTGGGCGCAGAAGATTTTCCGCCCGTGAATAGGAGTTATATAGGCTATCATTAAAATAAAGCGCCTGCCGGCACTCCGCCATAATCGTTACTCCTCCGCCTCCCACACTGCCCGGCTCCCGCGCTCGTCCTTTTTTACCACCAGCTTCCGCCCGATCTGCTCTTTCAGCTCCGTGACATGGGAGATGATCCCCACCAGCTTCCGGTCTCCGGCCAGCCCCTTTAAGATCCTTATGGCTTTCATCCGCGATTCCTCGTCCAGGCTTCCAAAGCCCTCGTCGATGAACATCGCGTCGATCTTCACGCTGCCGGCCGCATTCTGGATGATATCCGCCATGCCCAGCGCCATGGCGAGGGCGGCCATGAATGCCTCGCCGCCGGACAGGGTCTTTACATCCCGGCTCTGATCCTGAAGCATACTGTATACATCCAGATCGAGCCCCGCCTCGCCCTGCCGGCCCAGGCGTTCTAAGTCGCGGCATTTGAGCAGGAAGCTGCCGTCGCACATAACTTTTAAGCGCTGGTTGGCGGCATGGATCATTTCCTTAAAATAGCGGCGCTGGATATAGGTCTGGAAATCGAGGTGCGCCGGCTTAAGATTTCCGTCCGCGGTGTTGTAAAGGATCTCGATCTCCTGCTTTTCCTCGTTTAGCTTTTCCCGCTCCTCAAAAAGCGCGGTCAGGCGCTTAAGGGCCGCGGTGTTGGCGTTTCGCATGGCCGAAAGGGCGCTGCTCTCCTGCTCGGAAGACTCCCGCTTTCCGGTCAGCGCGGCCAGCGCGGCGCGCAGCTCCTCTAAGGATTCGCGTTTCAGCCCCTTAGTGACAGCCCTGTAGCTCTCGCAGTTTGCCCTCGCCTCCAGGCAGGCGTTCTCGTAGGCGCGGATCTGGTTTTGAAGATCCTTCCTTTCGTCCGCGGAAAGCAGCGCGGCGCGGCAGGCGGCCTCATCCTCAAAGCCCTGCCGCCTGCAAAGGGCGGCTTCCTCTTCTGCGAGGGCCAGGCGTTTCTGTTCCAGGGCCTGCCGCGCCTGTTCTTCAGCCGCAAGCCTGCCGGCGGCCTCGCTCTTTTCGCTGTTTTTTGCCTCATAGCGGGCGGACGCTTCGTTTAACGCCTTTTCCAGGGCCATAAGCTCGTCTGCAGCATGTGCCCTTTCGTCTGCGGCCGCGCTCCGGCTCTCCCATTTTAAATGTTTTTTTAGCTGCTGCAGCTCAAGCTCCAGCTTTGCGAGGGCGCGTTCCCCTTCCTCCTTTGCGGCTGTCAGGGCCGAATGCTCCGCGCCCGCCTGCTCTTTCGTTTCTTTAAGCCCGGCAAGGCGCGCTAAAAGCCCGTTGCGGGCGGCGCTCTGCGCCTCCAGATCTCTGCGTGCCGACAGGATCTGTTCATATGCCGCCTCTTCCTCTTTAAGATTCATGGGCGCGCCGGATATATCTGTATTGTTCACGCCCTGTCCGGGCTCCGCAAGTTCCTGTCTCTGCTCCTCCTGCCGCCGTTTTAAGGCGTCTAAGCCGGCGCGCCGCTTCTGGCACGCCATGGCCGCTTCCTTCAGCGCCCCGTCCGCCTGGTTGCGGCGCTTTCTGGCCGCCTCTACCTTGTGCTCCGTCACATCCTCTTTGCTCAGAAGCGCCTTATTCGGGTGATGGACAGAGCCGCACACCGGGCACGCCTGCCCTTCCGTAAGCTCCGAGGCCAGGATGCCGGCCTGAATGGAGATAAACTGCCGGTTTTTGAGCCGGTAGTCTTCCTCCGCGCCTTCGTATTTTTCCTGCGCTTTTTTTAGCTGCCCCTGTTCCAGCAGGAGCGCTTTCGCCTCGCGCTTTTCTTCCTCCTCAAGCTCCAGAAGGGCTTTTAAACGCCGCAGGCGCAGACGCCTGCGCTCTTCCTCCCGCTTCGTCCCCTCCAGGCGGATCGCGGCCTCTGTGGCCTGGTTTACGGCCGTCTGCAGGCGGTTTTCCTCCTCCCCAAGCGCGGCCAGCGTATCTGCCAGCTCTTTTTCACGCCTGTGAAATATCTCCTGTTCGCGTTTCTTTTCTTTGTAAAGGCGTTCCTTCTGATCCAGCTCCTCATAGGCGGGCATGGCTTCATCCAGTTTTGAAAGCTGCGCCTCCAGCGGCGGCCGCCGCGTCCTTGCCGCCGTTTCGGCCTCTTTCCGGGCCCGTCCGGCGGCTTCCACCGCCTCCAGGCGCTCGTCAAGCATTTTCCGGAGAGCCGCTGTCCGCTGTCCGCACGCCGCGTAATCCGCTTCGGCCTCCAGGCGCAAAAGCTCAGCCTGGCGGACCGGTTCCGCCTGTCCGGCGCGGGTCAGGCGTTCTTCTTTTTGTCCAAATGCCTCCTGTTTCGCTTCCAGCTCAGAAAGCCGCTTTAAGGCGGCTTCAAGGCCGTCCAGCATCCCGTTATGCTTCTCTGCCTCCTTGAGCCGCTGTTCGCCGGCGGCCGCCTCCGCAATCAGGGCGGAAAGCCGCCGCCTTGCCGCCGCCTCTTCCCGCCTTGTCTCCTCCTCGATTGCGTTAAGAAGAGAGAGGAGCTCCGCGCTTTTTGTCTCCGTATGCGTTACGGCCTCCTCCCACGCCCCGCGGTACGGGCTTGCGGGCAAAAGGCGGATCTGCGCAAGCTCATGGGCGCAGAAGCCCTCATTCTGCTTTTGAAGCTCTGACAGCGCTTTATTCTTTTCCCTTAAAATCCGCTGGATCCGCCCGTAAATCCCGGTGTGGAAGATCCGGGAAAAGATCTCTTTGCGCTCCTTTGACGAGGCGTACAAAAGCCGGACATATTCGCCCTGGGCGATCATGGCGATCTGTGAAAACTGGGCCCGGTCCACGCCCACGATCTCCTTAAGCTTCTGGTTTACCTGCGAAAGATTTCCCGGAAATTCGCTCCCGTCCGGCAAAAACAGGGCCGCCTTTTGAAGGACAGTCGTCCTCGTGTACGCCCCGTCGCGGTTCCTGCGGCGGCTGACGCGCTCATATGACGGGCTTCTGCGGACGCGGTAGCGCTTCCCCTGATCCGAAAAGACCAGATCCACCCACGTATCCTGCGCGTCGGAGGCGTACTGGCTGCGCATCATGGCGCCGTTTCGGCTCTCCCCGCTCGCTTCCCCGTAAAGCGCAAAGCAGATGGCGTCAAAAATCGTCGTTTTCCCGGAACCCGTATCCCCTGTGATCAGGAAAAGCCCGTGATCCATCCGCTCAAAATCAAAGATTGTCTCCTCCGCATACGATCCGAACGCGGACACAGTTAATTGCAACGGCTTCAAGCTGTCTCCCCCTCCATCGCTTCTTCAATCACCTTCTGCATGATGTCTCTCTGCCGCCCGGTCATGGGGCAGGCGCGCATGGTTTCATAGAACTGGCAGAACGCCTCAAGCGGGCTCTGCTCCTCGATGTGCTCCATTTCCTCTGTCAGACGGCGCTTTGTCCTTGAATTGTCAAACCGGATATCGAGAATGCGCGCGTAGCGCTCTTCAAGCTGCTCCCGGAACCGCGACGGCTCCAGCTCATCCGTCAGGGTAATGCTCACATAATCGTCCCCGTTTTCCTGCGCGGCTTCAAGGACCCAGGAAAGCGTCCCCCTCACCCGCCGCACGCCCGGCTCGCTTACCAGAGGGAGCGTGCGGATCGCGGCCGGCGCGCCCTTTTCCGCCAGAGTCACAACGGTCACGGACTTTTTGTGGAATTCCTCGCTCACCGAATACGGGTACGCCGTCCCGCAGTAGCGGAAGCGCTCCTCCCCCACCCTCTGCGCGCCGTGCAGATGGCCGAGCGCGGCATAGTCAAACGCGCCGAGCGCCGAAACGTCGATGTTATCCAGCCCCCCGGCCATAAGGACGGCTGTCTCCGAGTCGCACGTCCCCGGCCGCGCGCCGGCCGCTGTGAAAAACTGATGCGCCAGAATGACATTGCGCGCCGCCGGATCCGGCGTTTCCCGCTCAAGGACCATGCGGAACGCGCTCTCATAATCCGTCACGGCCCCTTCCCCAAACTGATCCCGCACATGCCCGGGCCGGATAAAGGGAAACAGGTAAAAACAGACCGGGCCATAGGCGTCCGAAAGCGTCACCTTCTTAAGCCCCTCCGGCGAGGGCCTCCCGGCCGCAATGTGGATGTTGTGGCGCTCTAAAAAGGAGGCCGCATATGAAAGCCGCTCCGGCGAGTCATGGTTTCCGGAGATAACAAGCACCGCCGGAGCGGCCTCCCCCTCTGTCAGCATGCGCAGGAAGGCCTCAAACATGGGGTACGCCTCCGCGGCGGGGACCATCTTGTCATAAATATCCCCGCAGATTAAGACCGCGTCCGGCCTCTCCGCCTCCACATACGCCGCGATCTGCGAAAACGCCCGCTCCTGGCTTTCCTTTAAGCTGTACCCGTTTAGCTGCCGCCCGATATGTAAATCTGATAAATGGAAAAATTTCACGCCGTATCCTCCTAAATACATACAGAAGCGCCCCCAGAATCTTCCTGTACCTGCCTTTGCGGCCGTTTTTCCGCCAGATGCGCCCAAATTTAATCAACATGCGCCTCATAAATCTGCACATATCTGACAAAAAACATCTCACAAAATCAGGCGCAGGCAGGCTTCAAACGCGCGCGGGCAGCGGCAAAACATCCCTGTCCTGCCGCTGCCCGCTCTGTCTTATGCCGTCTTTATCAGTCAAAAATGATCAGGGCCATAAAGATCAGATCCGTATCGCCCGTATTCTCGATCCCGTGCCCCTGTCCGTTTGGCGTAAAGGTCTTATCCCCCACTGTGACGGGCCGGAGCGCGCCGTTATCATTGTACTCGCCCTGGCCTTTAATGATGTAGTAGGTCTCGCTCTCATTGTGGTGCTCATGATAGCCCAGAGAACAGCCCGGCGCGATCGTGACCTCCGCGAACATCTTGCACTTGCCGTTCAGCTCCTTTTCATCCAAAATGTGCTTCACAACCACACGGCCCTTTCCTCCGTTGGCGTTTTCTTTGATCACTGTCTGCATCCTAATGTTACCTCCTTACGTTTCTTTATAGTAATATATATTTCATTTTTGCAATATTTCTTTCAGCCGCAGCGCATCATACGGAACCACCGCCTCCGGAAAGCCCTCTGAATACGGCGCAATCGCATAGGGCGGGTAATAGAAGACGATCCCCTCCTCTGACAGATAAAAGTCAGACTCAAAGCTCACATCATCCGCAACCGTGTGCTCCAGATCCTCCGGGGACTCAAAGGCAAAATTGCGCTCCTCGGCCAGAGCTCGGAACGCCGCCCCTGCCAGGGCCTGCAGCTCCTCCTGGCTGTTATCCACAAGGTCAGACAGGCCGAGCCGGTTCCCTGTGGCCCTGTCAAATACAAAGTATTCCTTAAACGGGGCGCCGTGCGCGCCTCCGGTATACTCGCTTCCCACGGCTTCAATACAGAGGATCCCATCGCTCTGATAGGCGACATCCCCCATCAGCCATGTAAGGCTTGCCTGCGTGGTCGGGCTTTTCGCCAGCTCCCCGCCGTAGGCGAGAACCTCCTGCTGGCGCTCCTCCATCTGGAGATTCATCCGGTAAACCGCCTCTTCCCCGCCGGACAGTACCAGCCGTTCCGCATAGACCTCGACCGTCTCACCCTCCGACGCCTCGCTGGGGATGCTCTGTAACTCCGCCTCCACCCGGCCCAGGGACTTGAGAGGGGACTCATACAGCGCAGGCGCCAGAAGCTGCGCCTCCCCTCCAAACTCCGTCCGCGCCATATAAACGCCGTCTGTCTGGATCACCTGGCAGTATGCCGCATCCTTTGCGGCAAAAAAATTGCCATGGCCGTCCATTGCTCCCAGCATGCCCGGCTCCGTATAAATCCGGCCCGCCGGCTCCGGAGCCGCGCCTTTTCCTGACAGGCGGTAAAAATTCGTCTCCCCGACAATCCTCGAACCGCCGTCTGCCGAATAATACAGATATCCGTCGCGGTACTGCAGAAGCGTCAGGGGCTGCCCGCTCTCCAGCCACAGCTCCTTTTCAAGCGTCTCCACATCATAGCGCCAGCAGCGGCTCGCGCCGTTTCCGTCCTTAAGGAGGACAAAAAAGCAGTCCGCGCCAAAGACGGCCGACGACGTATTCGTCACCTCCGGAATCTCTCTTGCATTTCCTCCGTCCGCATCCGCAATCACAAGGCATGTCTCGCTCTGAACCGGCATATACCCGAACCGATCCACATAATAAGCGAGCGGCTTTCCATACAGCTCCCGGCAGCCCTGAGGCATTTTCGCGTAAACCGTCTCCGCCGGGGCGAGCTCCCCCGCCGTCTTTCCCTCCCCGTCCAACTGGTAGATAAAATTCATCTCCGCGCCGGAGGCATAGAGCACATGGTCCGAGGCGTAGAGCGCCACAGGAGGCGCGACCAGATCCGCCAGATGGAGCTCCTCCCCGCTCTCCAGATTCAGCATGTGAATGCCGTATAAATTCGCCGACGCCGTCGCCTCGTCCACATTTGTATCAAAATACAAGTTCCCCCCATAGACCCAAAACGTCTGGTTCAGCTCCCGCTCCCCAAACGCGCGGAGCGTCTCCATCTTTCCGCTCTCCTTGTCGATACAGCGGATCGCATTCCCATATTTAAAAAACAGCCGCCCGTCAGCCTCTATCATGCTCGCCGCATCGCCCACAGCCGCCGCGCTGTCCTCTGTCTCCGGCAAGGGACTGTCTGGTCCTTCCGTCTCTTCTACAGACGCTTCCTCCGCCGTCGGCTTCTGGCATCCGGCCATCGCCGCGGGCACAATCAATACCGCGGCCGCAAACGCGGCCGTAAAAAGGCGCGTCAGCATACGGCGTACCTTCCAAACGCCCGCCATGTTTGTCCTTCCTTTGTAACCTCTGCCCTCTTTGGCGCTTCCCGCTGCATGGTACGTCTTGTTCTGTCTCATAAATCTTTTTTAACCGTTCTGCCGCACAGTTTTTACCGCGCGGGACAGTTCCTGCCTCCTGTTGAAATCTTTGTTAAAAATCCCGTTACTACAGTGTAACCCGTTTTCGGGGGATTGTCAAAACAGAAGTGCATATTTAATAAAAATGTAATAAGTTGGTAGTCCGCAAGTTTAATCGTAAACGGTAGACAGGTTCTTTCCAAGCTTTGTTGACTTTACCTTAAAAAGTGGCAGTTGTAATGCATAAACGATACCTCATATGCTTTTTGGACAGCAATATTCTGCTTACAATTCAGATTATTTAGTCCCCAAAATGATATTGCTATACGCTTTTTTTGTAAAAGTCAAAATGCATGTAACAGTTCAGATAACCTGAACTGTTACATGCATTATCCGATCGCTTTATTGGTGTCGTAAAATTATCCGGCTTACAACATTTCCGTTTCCGGGGGGTACGTCACTCCTGTTCTTCCGTTCCTCCCCCCGCCCTTTATCCCTCCCTGTCACACACGCAGCTCCTCCATCACATGCGCCGCCACCCGCTCCAGATCGTTTCCGAAATCCGCGAGATTCAGCCAGCGGACCTCCCTCTCCCTCTTAAACCATGTGAGCTGGCGCTTAGCGAAATGCCTTGTGTCGCGCTTTATGATCCGCACCGCTTCGTCAAGGCTTATCTCGCCGTCTAAGTACGACAGAATTTCCTTATACCCAAGCCCCTGCATGGAAACCATATCCCGGCGGCAGCCCATGGCGCGAAGGCGCTCAACCTCCCCGACCAGCCCCTGCTCCATCATCTGATCGACGCGGCGGTCAATCCGCTCATAGAGCGCGGGGCGATCGGTTGTGAGAACATAATAATAGCTGTCAAACGCCGATTCCTTCTGCCGTTCCGCCTCATTGTGATCCGAAATCCGCATGCCGGTCTGGCGGTTAAATTCCAGAGCGCGGATCACGCGCTTTACATTATTGGCGTGGATCGCATCCGCGGCCCGGGGATCCACTTCGCGCAGCAGGGCGTGAATCGCCATAGGTCCCTCTCTCCCGGCCTTTTCCTCCATCTCCCGCCGGAATGCGGGATCCTCCGTGGTCTGTGTAAAATCAATATCGTAGAGCAGTGCCTGGATATAAAATCCGGTGCCTCCGGCCACGATGGGGACCGCGCCTCTGGAAGCGATATCCCTTACCGCTTCCCCGGCGAGCTGCTTGAAACGGGCGACATTAAATTCCTCAGACGGCTCCAGAATATCGATCAAATGGTGTCTCACCCCGCCCATCTCCTCTTCGGACACTTTTGCGGAACCGATGTCCATATGGCGGTACACCTGCATGGAGTCAGCGCTGATGATCTCGCCGCAAAGGCGCTTTGCGAGCGCTACCGACAGGGCTGTCTTTCCCACCGCAGTGGGCCCTGTCACGATAATCAGGCGCTGTTTTTGTCCATTCATCCGTATCATGCCAAAACTCCTTTCCGATATCATGATCCACCCGCAGGCGTTCCGATAACCTGCGCCATAAAATGCTTCACGGCTCTGTCGGAGAAATATCCGGCGCAATCTGGTAAATTTTTTCTGCACAGTCCCTAACCGTTCCGGCTGCCTGAACGATTGCGTGCTCTCACACGATCCTCTTAAATTTCTTCTCCAGCTCGCGCCTGCTCATGGCAATGATCGTCGGCCGCCCGTGCGGGCATGCATACGGGTTTTCCAGTGTCAGGAGCTCGTCGATCAGGAAATTTGCCTCCGCCGCTGACATTGCGTGGTTTCCCTTGACAGCCGCCTTGCACGACATGGAGGCGATCTTTTCCCGGATCAGATCCGGCGTCCCGCTATCCAGGCCGTCCGTCAGCCCGTCTATCATTTCCATGAGCAGATCCTTTTTGGCAATGGAAAAGAGATTGGCCGGAACGGCCCGCACCGCGTACTCCTTCCCGCCAAAGGGCTCTATCTCAAAGCCCATGGAGGCAAACTCCTCCCCGTGCCGCTGCAGGATCAGCTCCTCGCCGCTGTTTAAGGTCAGGATAATGGGGGGAACCACCATCTGCGAGGTATACTCCCTCGTCTTCAGGGATTTCATGGTCCTCTCATACAAAACCTTCTCGTGCGCCGCGTGCTGATCAATGATATATAAGCTGTCTTCAAACTGCACCAGCCAGTATGTGCCAAAAAGCTGCCCCAAAAGGACATGCCGCGCGCGGGAACTCCCGGACAGAAGCTTTTCCTCAAACAGATCAAGCTGCTTCGGTTTTTCGGACATGGCGGGCGCTTCCTTTTCCCGTTTTCCCGCCCCCTTAGCCTCTTTTACGTTCTCCCCAGCCTCCGTTTTCCCGTCCAGGAAAGATTTGCAAGACTCTGCCGCGGCCGCCGTCTCCCTCTGTGGCTGCCCGCTGCCGCCATAAGGCGCATCTTCCTCCCGAATGACAGCGCCCGGAACCTCCCGGGACGCTTCGGATTTAATCTCCGGGCCCGCCGCCCCGGAGATTGGCTCTGCCGCCCCGGAAAACGGCTCCGCCGCTCCGGGCGCTGACGCGCTGAAAACCTGCTCCCTCAGCCGGTTCGTCTCAAACGGCTCCGGCCGCGGCCCGCGCTGGATCCGTTCCTTTTCCTTTGCCCGGACCTCCTTTAACACAGGCCGGGCGCCGGAGGATCCCGCTCCTTCTTTGCCGCTTACCGCGTCTCTGCCGCCTTCTTCACTTCCCCCGCCTGCGCTGATCCCCGCGCCTGCCTGCGCTCCGCTCTCACTGTCCCTGCCCGTTCCCGCGCCGGCGCGCCGGCCGTTTCCCGACACCGGCGGCAGGCTGACCTTTGGTATCAGCTCGCGCCTGGAGAGCGCCATGGACAGGCTGTGGTATACCATCCGGTATATCATTTCCCCGTCCCGAAAACGCAGCTCCATCTTGGCCGGGTGGACATTCACATCCAGAAAGCTCTGATCAATCGTAAACTGCAGCATCGTAAACGGATACTTATGCTGCATCATATACGGCTTATACGCCTCCTCAATGGCCTTATTGATAATGCTGCTCTTAATATACCGCCCATTGATAAAATAATTCTCAAAATTCCGGTTTCCCCTGGCGATCAGCGGCTTGCCGATATACCCCGACACGCTCACCGGCGCGGCCCCGGCCTCCACAGGCACAAGATTTCCCGCGATCTCCCGCCCGAACACCGTATAGATAATGTCCTGCAGGCGATGGTTCCCGGACGTATGGAGCTTACTCTGCTTATTCTGAATATACCGGATCGAGATCTCCGGATGCGAAAGCGCCAGCTTTTCCACGAGATCCGCCACATGCGCGCCCTCGGTCACAGGCGTCTTTAAAAACTTCCTCCGCGCAGGCGTATTATAAAACAGATCCCGCGCAATAAACGTCGTGCCCTCCGGCGCCCCAATCTCCTCCAGCCCCAGCTCCTCCCCGCCCTCAATCCGATAGCGGGAGCCGGAAATCGAGCCCCCCGTCTTCGTAATCAGCTCCACCTTCGCCACCGAGGCAATACTCGAAAGCGCCTCCCCGCGAAACCCCAGCGAGGCCACGCTGAACAGATCCTCCACTGTCCGTATCTTGCTCGTCGCATGGCGCTTAAAAGCCAGCGCGATCTCCTCCTTCGGGATCCCGCATCCATTATCCGTCACCCGGATCATCGAAAGCCCCCCGTCCCGGATCTCGACCGTCACCGCCGTCGCCTTTGCGTCAATCGCATTCTCCAGAAGCTCCTTCACCACCGACGAGGGCCGTTCAATCACCTCCCCGGCCGCGATCTGGTTAATCGTATTCTGATCCAACACCTGAATATTCGCCATACTGCCGCCTCCTGCCCCAAAACTCAGCCCGGAGCATATAATCTTCACCCATTCGTCCACCGGTTCCGAAGCCTGGCCTGAAGCTTATCCAGCGTATTCAGCGCATCGATCGGCGACATCCGGTTCAGCTCCAGCTCCAGGATCTCCTTAATAATCTCCTGCTCGCTCACCGTGTCAAACATACTCATCTGCTTTAGCTCCAGCTCGTCCGCCTTGGCCACGCGCCGCTTTCCCTGCTGTGACGCCCCCTGCGCAAGCTCCCTGGCGCGCACCGTAATATCCGCGTCGCTCAGTTCCTGCACCAGCTCCCGCGCGCGCGCGATCACCGGCTCCGGGACGCCGGCCAGCCGGGCCACCTGGATACCGTAGCTCTTATCCGCGCCCCCCTTTACGATCTTTCGCAGGAACACAATGTTCTCCCCCTGCTCCTTGACCGCGATGCAGTAGTTATTCACCCCGGAAAGCGCGCCCTCCAGCTCCGTCAGCTCATGGTAATGGGTGGCAAAGAGCGTCTTGGCCCCCAGGATCCTGGGATTGCTGATATATTCCACCACGGCCCAGGCGATGGAAAGCCCGTCAAAGGTGCTCGTCCCGCGCCCGATCTCGTCCAGGATGAGGAGGCTGTTTTTTGTGGCGTTCCGCAGAATATTCGCCACCTCAGTCATTTCCACCATAAACGTGCTCTGGCCGCTGGCGAGATCGTCCGAAGCCCCGACTCTCGTAAAGATCCGGTCGCACAGGCCGATATCCGCCTCCTCGGCCGGCACAAAGCTGCCGATGTGGGCCATCAGCGTAATCAGGGCCGTCTGGCGCATGTAAGTGGATTTTCCGGCCATGTTGGGGCCGGTAATGATCGAAATCCTGTTTTTTCCGTTGTCCAGGACCGTATCATTGGGCACAAAGGAATCGCTGCCCATCATCCGCTCCACGACCGGATGGCGGCCGTTTTTGATGCGGATTACGCCCTTTTCATTGATGTGGGGCTTAACGTAATTATAGCGGGTCGATACGGATGAAAGCGAGGCCAGGACGTCCGTCATGGCAATGGCCCTGGCGCTTTTCTGGATGCGTTTCACCTCCCCGGCCACGGTGTCGCGCACCTGGCAGAAGAGATCATACTCCAGGGCAGACAGCTTGTCCTCCGCCCCCAGGATCAGATCCTCCAGCTTTTTTAGGCGGTCCGTGGTATAGCGCTCCGCATTCGTCAGAGTCTGCCTGCGCACAAAGTAGCCGGGAACCATGTCCTTAAAGGAATTCGTCACCTCAAAATAATAGCCGAATACCTTATTGAACTTGATTTTTAAGTTTTTAATGCCCGTCTTTTCCCGCTCTTCCCGTTCCAGCTCGGCCAGCCATCCCTTGCCCTCGGTCTTCGCCTGGCGCAGATGATCCGCCTCCTCGTTGTAGCCCTCGCGGATCATTCCGCCCTCGCGCACAGAGAGCGGCGGATCCTCCTCAATGGCCGCGGCAATCAGCTCCTGCAGATCCGTAAGCGGGTCGAGATCTTCCTCTGTCCGTTTTAAAAGTCCGCCGGAAAACTCCTGCAAAAGGCGCTTGATGTGCGGCAGCATCTCCACTGAACGGCAGAAGGCGACGAGATCCCTGGGCCCCGCCGTCTTATAGCTGATCCGCCCCATAAGGCGCTCCAGATCATAGATGGAATGTAAATATTCGCTGATCTCCTCCCTGGAAATGTAGTTCATATTCAGCTCTTCCACGGCATTCTGGCGCAGGATTATCTCCTCCCGGTCAATCAGGGGCTGTTCGATAAAGCTCCGCAGCAGCCTGGCCCCCATGGCCGTTTTCGTGCGGTCCAGCACCCACAAAAGCGTCCCCCGCTTCTGCTTTTCCCGCAGCGTCTCCAGAAGCTCCAGATTGCGGCGCGTGGAAACATCAAGCATCATAAACTGCCCGGCCATGTACGGGGAAATGCGCGTGATGTGCGTCAGGCTGTTTTTCTGCGTCTCATAGAGGTACTTAAGCGCCGCCCCGGCCGCGATCGCGCCGATCCCGTAATCGCCGAGCCCCAGCCCGTCTAAGTGATGCACGTGGAAATGCTCCTTTAAGAGTCCGCGGCAGCCCTCATCCGAAAAGAAGCGGCTCTCCAGCGAGGAGATCACAATCCCCAGCCGCTCCTTAAGCTCCCCGAAATCAATGCCGGACATGCAGAACGCCTCATTGCAGACGAGCTCCGGCGGGCTGAATTTAAAAATCTCATCCATGAGCGCCCGCTCGGATTTGACCTCTGTCACCAGAAAATCGCCGGTGCTGACATCCACCGCCGAAAGGCCGAACACATTGTCCATGTACACAACGCTCATCAGGTAATTATTCTTCGTCTCCTCAAGCACCTGGGAATTTGTGAGCGTCCCGGGCGTCACGACGCGGATGACCTCCCGCTTTACAAGGCCCTTTGCCGCCTTCGGATCCTCCATCTGCTCCGCAATGGCCACCTTATAGCCCTTTTTGACCAGACGGTTCAAATATCCCTCCACCGCGTGATACGGAACGCCGCACATCGGCGCGCGCTCCTCAATGCCGCAGTCCTTTCCGGTCAAAGTAAGCTCCAGCTCCCGGGATACGGTCTGCGCATCCTCAAAGAACATCTCATAAAAATCGCCCAGCCTGTAAAACAGGATACAGTCCGGATACTCCTTTTTCGTATCCAGATAGTGTGTCATCATTGGTGAAAGCACCGCATTTACCTCTCTTCATAAATATCAGGAACCGTTACTGCTCACATCCCTGCCCTCGGTGTTTTTGCGGCCTTCACTCACAAAAACACCCCGCGTCTCCCGGCGTGTATATAGTAATCAGGAACTGCCCAAAAATAACTTGTGCATCCGGCTTCGCCTGAAAACCATCTGCACAAGTTATTTTCTGACAGTTCCTTATTTCACAGCCGCACCCTTGTCTGTCATCTGCCCTGTATCCGGTATGCGGACAGAGAACGGCGAATCCGCCATGAAATCATCTTTCATGACAATACCTATCTACTGAAACAGCGGATCCGACGGATCCCAGCGCTGCTGCTCGGAAATCGGGATCAGCTCCGGCTTGTCAAACGGGGATGCTACGTTCGGATCCTCATAGATCTGAACCGAGGTCCCAAGCGCGCAGTTGTCATAGATCCACTTGGAATTGCCGCATGTTAAGCGCACGCAGCCGAGCGAGCGCGTCACCCCGAGCCCGTTGTAGCCCACAGTCAGAAGGGAATCCTCCTTTGTGTGCTCATATGTAATGGAGTGAAGCAGGAAACCCTGCGTAATCCGCGTCGCGTACTGGGTATAGGTGTCATTGACCATCAGCCTCCAGCGGTATTTCTCCGGCGTCTTAAAGGTTCCGATCGGCGTGTCGTCGCCCACAGAGGTCAGCATGGCCTTCACAGGGATAATATAGCCGTTGTCCCCGTCCTTTGCATAAACTGTTAAGCAGTTTAAGGTCTTGTTCACCTTCAGGAGATAGCTCGACTGCTTTCCGATCAGGGCGTCTACATCCTGGATCAGGCGTCCCCAGGAGTCAAAGCAGAACTTAAGGCCGTCTACATAGTGCCAGCCCGTCAGCGCCACGCCATCCACGAAATAGTAGCGCTCATGGTCATGGGACATCCAGCCGTTGTAGCCGGTCCCGTCCTCATTGAACATGATCGTCCCGTTCTCAGCCAGCACCAAGCGGTCTGAAATGTTGGAACGGTATCTCGGCGCGCCGCTCTGCGGAGCCTGGCCTCCCTTGGGAACCATCACGACCTCCACGGACATCAGCTTTTCACCGATATCCTTCGTCCCGGCCAGCTCCCCGTTCTTCGCATAACCCATCTTGCCCTGGCCGGAGGAGGTCACGCTGTAGTAAATATCAAACTGCTTCTCCGCCTCTCCGGTGAGCTGTAGCTGAATCGCCTCCACATAGCTCCCGTCGCCGGCCACGCCGGTCGGAAGGCCGTCATGATACCACCATAAGAAACCGCCCGTGTTTGTATAGGCGCGGTAGGAAACGCCGCCTATCCCCGGAAAATTCATCAGGTTAAAGGAAAGCGCCGTCACATCGCCGTGACTTTCATACGCATAATTCACAGCCGTATGGATCGCGGTGTTCTGCTCCGCGGGCGGCTGTTCCGGCTGGCCCTGCTGATCCTGCTGATCCTGCTGGCCCTGCTGATCCTGATTCTGCTGCCCGTTCGTATCCTGCGCGCCCATGCCGTCGCCCGCCGGGCTCTGGCCCTGGCTCTGCTGAGGCGGCTGCGCCCCGTTCGCCTCGTCGGCCGGCCCTGCAAACGCCGTAAAGCTGCTTCCGGCTATCATCGCCGCGGACAGTGCAATCGCCAGCCCCCTATAATGCTTTTTCATGATCTGTAACCTCCATTTTATTTTCCCTCAAAGAACCCATGTAGTAAAACCCTCTGGATTCCTCCAGGTATACGTCCACGATCGTCCCGATCAGCTCCTGCCCTCCGGCAAAATGAACGATTGTGTTATTGGAAAGGCGTCCTGTCAGCCATCCGTCCAGATGGCTGTCCCTCTCCTCAGCCAGTACCTTTCTGACCGTATGCACATCCCGGCCGCAGACCCCGGCGGAAATCTCCTGGACCTCCTTCAGAAGGCGGTCAAAGCGCCGTTTCACCACATCGTCCGGAACCTGCCCGTCCATCGCGGCCGCCGCCGTGCCCGTCCGCCTAGAATAGATAAAGGTGAACGCGCTGTCAAAGCGCGCCTTCCTCACCACATCCAGCGTCTCCTCAAAGTCCTCTTCCGTCTCTCCCGGAAAGCCGACAATGATATCCGTTGTCAGCGATATATCAGGAATGGCCCGGCGGAGCTTCTCCGTCAGAGCCAGGTACTGCTCTTTCGTATAATTGCGGTTCATCTTTTTTAAGATCCGGCTGCTCCCGGACTGAAGCGGCAGATGCATGTGGCGGCAGATCGTGTCCGACCGGCTCATCACCTCAATCAGCTCGTCCGACAGATCCTTGGGGTGCGGCGTCATAAAACGGATCCGTTTCAGGCCCTCAATCCCCTCAACCCGCTTAAGAAGTTCTGCAAAGCTGACTGGAGGCGTGAGCGTCTTCCCGTAGGAGTTCACATTCTGGCCCAGAAGCATGACCTCAACCACCCCGTCCTTTACCAGCTCCCGGATCTCGCGCACGATATCATCCGGCGCGCGGCTTCTCTCCCGTCCTCTCACGTAAGGAACAATGCAGTAACTGCAAAAATTGTTGCAGCCAAACATGATATTCACCCCAGATTTGAACGGAAACTTGCGATCCCCCGGAAGCGCCTCCACAATCTCTCCCGTATTCTCCCAGACATCGATCACCATGGAGCGTTCCTCCATCCGTCTGTAAAGCAGCTCGGCAAGCTTGTAAATATTGTGGGTCCCGAAAATAATATCCACATGGCGGTAGCTTTTTCTAAGGCGCTCCACCACATGCGGCTCCTGCATCATGCACCCGCACAGGGCGATGAGCATGTCCGGATTCTTTTTCTTTAA
Source organism: Otoolea muris (assembly GCF_943193115.1). Taxonomy (NCBI): domain Bacteria; kingdom Bacillati; phylum Bacillota; class Clostridia; order Lachnospirales; family Lachnospiraceae; genus Otoolea; species Otoolea muris. Next base: position 6,484 of record NZ_CALPCY010000057.1, on the reverse strand, counting down.
GCTGTTTAAATGCCCCAGGCGGCCGTATACCCGCTGGTTCGCGTTCTCACGCACTGTGCACGTATTATAAAGGACAAAATCCGAGTCCTCCCCGTCCCCCCTGGCGAACCCGGCCGCCAGAAGCACGCCCATCAGCCGCTCTGAATCGTGCGCGTTCATCTGGCACCCGAAGGTCTGTATAAAAGCAGTCGGAACGCGGCCCTTTTTCTCAAAAAAACGCTTTGTGTACTGCCGGCATTTCTCTATAAAATACTGCTGCCTCGCCGGCTCATCCTGCGGCGCTTCTGAAGGCATGCCGGTTCTGTCAAAATCTTTCCTGGCGTTCATGTCCCTTAAAACCCTTCTGTCAATTCCGTAACCGTCCAGCCGCGATCCCGGCTGGGCTGTTATGATTTTCATGCATTAGTTAATATTACTATAACAAGGGAAAATGATCAAGCGCATTTTTTTTACGAAATCGCACAAAAATGATAGAAATCTTACTTTTTTGGCATTTGGGAGGGGCTGTGGGATTCCCGTTTCTGCAGCGGATCCGAACCTCATCCCCTTATTTGTCAAGGCCCTCTCTCCTTCTTTTACAGGAAATTTTTTTCAACCTCCGCCCCGTATAAATCCGCCCAAATCCGTCCATCATTCTTGTATAAATAGAATGATGCGGAGGTAAGGTACATGGCTGTTTATAAAGTGGAAATATGCGGAGTGAATACCTCTAAGCTCCCTCTTCTCAGCAATGCTGAAAAGGAGGAACTGTTCAAACGTATTTTAAACGGTGACAAAGAAGCCAGGGAACAGTATATCAAGGGGAACCTTCGTCTTGTCTTAAGCGTCATCCAGCGCTTTTCCAGCAGCAATGAAAATGTGGACGACCTCTTCCAGATCGGCTGCATCGGCCTCATCAAGGCCATTGATAATTTTGACATTACACAGAACGTGCGGTTTTCTACCTATGCAGTTCCCACCATATTATCTTGTCGAGAAGCAAAAGAAAGGCATCAAAATGACGAGAAAACAAACATTGATCCGGGCAATTTCCATGCTGGAGCAATTGCCGCAGGATGAAGAAGTAAAAGCAGTACAGAAAACCTTACAGGAACTCGCCGATGATCTCCCTGTCACAGGCTGGGATGAAAAAACGATCTTTGACACTGTTGAACAGTTCTTTCTGGATCATGGCCGATATCCCAATGCTAAAGAATTCGAGAGCAGGGGGCTCCCCTCGCACCCGACCATTGCCAATCGGTTTGGGATGACCGTCGTGGAGTTTTTAGATATCTTCTATCCACAGAGGCTTGATTTTGTCCGAAGATCCACCCGTAAATATAAGGCGCATCCAAAAGAATATTGGCTCGGTATCTTTAAAGAACAAATGGAAAAACACCAGATCCGCACTGCATCTGAATATAACCATAAAAGAACCGACGGGCCCGGATGGGCATACATAGCGCACCTTTTTGGTCTTAGCAACTGGAACTGCTTACTCTCATACGCCGGCCTGCAGATCCCCCAAAAGCCAGCGCCAAAAGAAAGAACACCGTTTACTGTGTCCAGGCGTATCAACCATTCTGATTTAAAGACCTTAAAGCAGATTCAGGAGCAGATCCGCCAATGTATGCTTCCAAAATGAAAACAGGAGAACACGCGAATGGCAGTCATCCTATTTTTTCGCAATCGAGTAGGAGGGGGGACTCCCCTCCGCCCTCTCACACCATATTGCGTGTCCAGATTGATACAATTTTTGAGTGGGTGCTATCGTTTTCAAATTTACCGCAAACGCTCTGAAATCAACACTTTTCAGAAAGGCCGATGTATCCCCGCATAAGCGACTATCGTTTTCTTAATTAAAATTGCCGCACTTTCGATATTCCAGAATGTAAAAAATAACGATAGCCTGTTTTTCAGCGTGGCTATCGTTATTTTTTGCACCCAAAGGACTTTGCACATTTTTGATTTCCAACTAAATGAAAATTAGTAAAATTTCCTATTAACCTGCAACTTACCCTATCACGTATTCATCCATGACATAATTAGAAGTATATCTTTCTTTCCATAGAACTTGGATAATATTTTCACCATCATCTTTATAAATAGGTTTCCATCCATATATACCCACTGCATGTATAATTGGACAGCCCATTCTATCACTTCGCACTTTTGACAAATACCTGCTTATTTCATAATCTAATGATCTTTTACGCTCCTGCTCATTTATCGTGAATCCGTTCAAAAAATCTTCTTCATCCATGTCTGAGTATCTTTCAAAAATTCCCATTAAATTGATATAAACAGAGACATCAAAAAATTCATTATTGACCCATTTCAAATCACCACATCCACAAACCTCATAAATATCAGCTTTTGTTTGGTAATAGCCTTCTTGTTCAAATACACATAAATACGCTTTAGGTTGTCCGCAGCTTTCACAAATTTCCGGCTTTTTCAATCTAATAAAATCATCTATTGATAACGACCATATTGTTTCAAATTGTGAAACATATCCTTCTACTAAAGCTCTATCATGACTAATAGACAAATCCTCAAAATTATTTTCATTTGCATTCTTTGTCCAATTAAATGATCCCATCATGCACATCGTTTTATCAATAACGCAAAATTTATGATGCATATAGTTTGAATTCTTTGGCATTTGAATCATTTTAAATTGCAATCCATTATTTTGTAAATCCTTTATAAATCCTGCATACCTAGCATTTTTGACATCATCATTAACTACAATCCTAATATTGACACCATTCTGCAATAACTCATAAATGGTACTTCCATATTCATTAAAATTAATCCATGCAACAGCAATTACAACACTATGTTTTGCTGTTTTAAGTGCTTCTATAACAATATCCCTTTGGTTTTCACAGAAAACTCCATCATATATCATACCAACACTCCTTTTCAATTTTGACTTACTAAAAATTCCTAGCATCAAAATTATACCTCAACTCTTCACAAATTTCCATACACAGTAATTACTCTATTTCCAAGCACAGAAAAAAGCGGCGGGAAGCATCTGGCACAAAACCGATGCCCCGGCCGCTTCTGGCTTTAAATCTCCGTCACTACTTCCACGCCGTTACGGAAGGTGAACACCACCTCGCCGTCCGAATAGACCGTTGCGTAATCCACAAGCCTGTGGAACAGCTTCTTGTTGAAATCCACCGGCAACTCCACCGTCTCGCTGAGCCCCGCAAGGAAGCCGCTGAAAATGTCGTACTGGATTTCCTTTCTCTCCCGCTCTTTTTCCAGGCTGTCTATCCGGCTCTCCAAGGCTGCATAGCGGCTGACATAACCGTCGTACTTTCTGTGGTAATCGTGCTGGTCAAGTTTCCGGGTGGCGTTCTCATCGACCAGCTTCTGGATCAGCCCCGCGGTCACCTCCATCTCGCTGCTGACCGCCTCCATCTCCGTGTCGATGGAACCACAGTCTGCCAGGGCTTCCATCACCGCCCGGCAGTCACCGATGATCTCCTCCCGCTTCTCCATCAGGATACCGGCCGCCTCAAGGAACAGCTCCTTTATCCGCTGCTCGTACAGATGGGGCGTGGCGCACTTGCTCTCACCCTTGAATTTGGCATTGCACTGCCATACCGTCCGCTTGTACTTACTGTTGGAATGCCAGACCTTGGAGCCGAAATATTCGCCGCAGTCCCCGCATTTCAGCTTTGCCGAGAACGGGCTACAGCAGTTATGGCTCCGCCCCAGGTTCCTCCTCCTCTGTATCTCCATCTGCACGAGCTGCCACTCCGCAGGCTCGATGATGGCGTCATGGCTGCCCTCCACGTAATACTGCGGCACCTCTCCTTCGTTCGCCTTGCGTTTCTTGGAAAGGAAATCCACCGTATAGCACTTCTGCAGGCGGGCATCGCCTTTATACTTTTCGTTGGAGAGGATATTCTCCACTGTCCTGTGCCGCCATGTTTCCTTCCCCGTGGGCGTCGGGATGTTCCTCTCCGTCAGATATTTTGCGATGGCGTAGGGCGTCTGCCCTTGCATGAACAGCCGGTAGATGAGCCGCACCGTCTCCGCCTCTTCCGGCACAACCTCCATCTGCCCGTCCTCCCCTTTCCGGTATCCGAGGAAGGAGCTGTAGGCCAGGCTGACCTTGCCGTCCGCAAACCGCTTCCGTTTTCCCCATGTCACGTTTTCCGAAATGGAGCGGGACTCTTCCTGCGCCAGCGAGGACATGATGGTGATGAGCAGCTCGCCCTTGGAATCAAGCGTGTAGATGTTCTCTTTCTGGAAATAAACCTCCACGCCTTTCTCCTTCAGCTTCCGGACCGTGGTGAGGCTGTCCACCGTGTTCCTTGCGAAGCGGCTCACGGATTTGGTCACAATGAGGTCTATTTTTCCGTCCAGCGCATCCTGCACCATCTGGTTAAAACCGCTCCGGTGCCTTGTATCAGTTGCACTTATGCCCTCGTCCGTATAGACGTTTACGAATTCCCATTCCGACCGGGACTTGATGTAGTTGGTGTAATAATCCACCTGCGCCTCGTAGCTGGTGAGCTGCTCCTCGCTGTCCGTGCTGACGCGGGCGTATCCGGCAGTCTTCCGCTTTGCCACCGCATCATTCCTTACCCCGGTGTGCAGGTTTCTTGTCGCCGGTATCACTGTCACATTAGGCATTGCCATCCCCCTCCTTTCCGGCGCCAGTGTTCCCTGCGCGCATTTCTTTCATCATGCGGCTCACCGTCTGCCTGTGGGCATCCGAAGCCTCCCTGTCGTTCCAGTATGCCTTCATCTTTTCGCTCTGCCGCCGGCGCTGCTCCTCCGGGAATTCGCGCCCCTTCCAGTATTCCTTCATCCGCTCACTGTGCCGTCGGCGCTGTTCCTCCGTCTGCTTCCTTCCGGAGTTTTTCAGGCTGATCTGCCGTTTCTGCTCCTCCGTGCAGATATGCACCACTTCATGTTCCTGCCACTGTTTAACGGTTTCTTTCCCGTTTTTTAAGCAGAATACCAAGGTGCGGTTTTCCTCTGCTCTGATAGCCGTTATCTTATCCCTGACGGCATCCTCCGTCACCCCGCCGCCAAGCACCTCGGCAGTGAGCCGGAAAAGCTCATCCTCTGGAATGATGTCTGCGCCGCAGTGTTCCAGCCCTTCTTTCCTCCGCGTCCTGCAGGTCCATGTCCGGTATGCAGGCGCACCCGACCGGATGTAATTCTTCCCACAGCGGCAGCACCTCACCATGCCGGTAAAAGGGTATGTCGGCGTTTCCGTCCCTTCCTTATGTTTGAAATGCTCCGCCCTGCGTCTGATTTCCTCCTGCACCTGGTTGAACGTGTCCATGTCAATGATAGCCTCATGGGTACCGGTGGCATGGTACATCGGCTTCCCGCCGGTATTCCTGATGCACTTCTTCGTGATGTGGTTCTCGCGGTAGGTTTTCTGCAGGAGCAGATTTCCAGTATATGCATAATTGCGGAGCAGCTTTAAAATGGGGCTCCTGCTCCACTTGTTCCCAAGCCTCGTCTTTATGCCCATGGCGTTCAGGCGATCCCGGATGGCGGTCGCCCCCATCCCCTCCAGGTACCAGTCAAATATCATCCGCACGGTCTCCGCTTCCTCTGGCACGATTTCGTACCTGCCGTTTACGTTTCGGTAGCCGAGCAGCGTGCTGCTCCACGGCTTCCCTTCCTCAAAATTCTTCTTGATGCGCCACTTCTGGTTCTCGCTTGCCGACCGGCTCTCCTCCTGCGCATAGGAAGCAAGCACCGTCAGCATCAGCTCCCCATCTGTACTCAGCGAATGGATATTCTGCTCCTCAAAATAAACATCCACGCCAATCTGCTTCAGTTCCCGCACCGTTTCCAGCAGCGTCACCGTGTTCCTGGCAAAGCGTGAGATTGATTTGGTCAGCACCATGTCAATCTTCCCTGCCCTGCAGTCCGCCAGCAGGCGCACGAAATTCTCCCTGGTGTCCTTCGTCCCGGTCCGTGCCTCGTCCGCATAGACCCCGGCGTACTCCCATCCGCTGTGGTTCTGGATCAGGCCGCTGTAGTAGCTGACCTGCGCCTCCAGTGAGTGCAGCATGGCATCTTTGCCGGACGATACACGGCAGTATGCGGCCACGTTCTTATCCCGCGGGAGCTCCGGAATGCCGAAGGCCACCTGCGTCACTTTCCTGCCCATGTTGTCATCCCTCCTTGTATCAATTCCTGCCACTTCGGGCGTACCGTAAGCGATGAATAACCCACCGTTCCACAGGAACTTGATTTTGCTCTATAATGGTATCAGCTTGGAGCGGATGTCCACATCAGTTCTTGATAAAGTAGCCCGGCAGCCGTTTATTGCTTTTCCTGCGGCTCCACTACTGCCATCCATTCCAAAAATAATAATCAGGAGATGATGCTATGTCAGAGAAAAAGAAAACCCGCAGTGACCAGGAATGGCTGGAGCTGATCCAGGAATGCCGCACGAGCGGCCTGCCTGACAGAGAATGGTGCCGGCTGCATTCCATATCCATAAAAACAT
>NZ_CALPCY010000056.1:0-29202 GCF_943193115.1 Otoolea muris | reverse complement strand
ATATAGATTTATTAGATTGGACGTTGTAACTGTTAACCAGTAGTCATTTTTGACTACACCATTATTATACTAGGAGAGAGGAAGATGGATTTCGGAGTGACAGGTAAATTGGGAGGGTACTATCTGGCGGGGCAGTACCGGAAGAATGCAGCGGCTGGTAAGAGTGGAGGCGTGAGTTTTGCGGAGCTTGCGGCGGCAAAGGCGGCGGGGCAGTCGGATGTATCGGGAATGAGTTTTAAGGATATGTGGCAGGCGAGGTATCCCGGAGCGTACTACCATGTAATGGACGGTTCGGCAATATCGCAGGGAGCATGGGACAGGAACGATTTCCCTCTTGAAAAATTCTTTCGGGATGATACCGATACATCCGTAACAAACTGGAAGCCAACAGGGGCTGAGCCGGAAGCAACCAGTCCGCAGGTACAGTCACGGTGGAATTCTACATTAGGGCAGAAGTCGATTATTGTACCGCCGGAATTAGAAGAAAAGATGAAGAATGATCCTGAACTGGCTAAGAGGGTAATGGCAAATGTTGAAAATTTTATAACCACATATACAGCAACCTCTGTCAGACCAGGCAGGGTATGTTCATGGTTGATCTCACTTGATGAAAATGGAGAAATTGAAAAATATCGTGTAACAGGGGGCGGTGGTAACATATCCGGGCCTACGGAAGAAGAGCAGCGCCAGTTCGAGGCGGAGCAGGCGGCAAAGAAAAAAAGGCGTGAGGAATATGCCCGTCTGAACGAGGAAAGCGCCCTGAAACGCAGGCTGATGGAGCAGGAAGCAGACGAGAGATATTATAAGGACAGTATGACCAAAAAGGCGGTTTCGATTGCCGCATATGAGGTGGCGGGCATTTTGAAGTAAGGAAGATCATGCCCGGACTTACCGCAAGGGGGCATGGGCGGCCCTGAATGACAGAGGGGCCGCAGGTAAAATAAGAAGGAGGATGATTATTATGGCAATTTCAGGAGTAACGGATTACACGAACACATATGCGGCGGGCAGGACAAATGGGAACAGTTCCCTCAATGGGGATTCGCAGGCTTACTTGAATAGTCTGAAAGAGAAATACCCGGACGTGAACATAACGGTGGCAGACTTCAAGAATGGGAAACAGGAAGATGCTTATATGTTTGGGAGCAGCGGCGGCAATAACATAGTCATTGCGTCTAATATTATCGAACAGATGGCTTCTGACCCGGCAGCAGCGGCAAAGTATGAAAAGTATATTGCCGAAGTGCCGGAATCAGCGAAGATTATGAAAGACGGGATTGAGGCACATGGAAATGAGATGGTGGCCTGCGGCACAGCCATAGACAAAGATGGGAAAGTCACCTATTGGAGCGTCAGCAGGCATAAACCGTCCAAAGAAGACCAGTCTGTATCCTATAAAAAAACAATGCAGGAGCAGTTGGAGGAAAAGCGGGCAAAGAAGAAAGAGGAAGAAGCCCTGAAAGAAAAGAGGCTGGAAAAGGCGGAGACGCTGGAAAAGCTGCTGGAGAAGATCAGGACGAAAGCAGATGCGCCCGTGAAACTGCAGGAAGAAGGCAAAGGCGCACAGTTGGATTTGACCATATAGAAGGAGGGATTTTATCATGCGTATAGGAAATAACAGCCAGGGAATCTGGCAGCTCTTATCTGGCAGGACAAATACACCTTTTGCCGGGGCAAGGCGTTCCAGTGCAGGTGGCAGGAATACGCTGGAGGATTTGCTTACCGGGCATTACAAAAATTCGCATGGCGTGGAAGGCATGGTGATAACAAAGGGCAGTAACCGAAAAAGGATCATGCCTGTGTCAGATGAGATGAAGCAGTTTGTCTATAATAATGTGAAGGATGCGTTTTATAAGTATAACGGTATGTCGGGCGATAACGAGGCAGAGCAGAAAAGATATAGTGCGGCCATAAATGATTACCTGAAAACGGTAAAGAAGGAAGACCGTTCTGCCACCTCTTGGACTTTGGGGCAGATGAAGGTAAATTTTGCGAACAAGGTAGCCAGTGCCGTAAAGGAGAAAGTACCCGGCTGGACATATGGCAAGCCGATTCCGTCTGATGTGCTGGATGAGATTTTTGCGGATGAAGGTATCATATCAACGGTATCAGGAGAGGCAAAAGGGCTGGATATACAGATATAACCTTTACACCCTATTCCGCAGAGGCGCATAATGCTTTGCCTCTGCGGTCTGCCCGGAGGTGAGGGGCGGCTCTGAACGGGAGAAGGGAACCATAATATTAAAATGATGGAGGTTTTTGTAACATTATGAAAAAATTATTCTCGTTTTTACTTATTGCAATAATGTTTCTGCATGGATGCGGGAGCAGTGAAGCTGTCTCAAGCGGTGATTTACCGCCTATGCTTATTCTACATGATAAGAATTATGTAGCCTCCTATATGCCGGTGGATGAGTTGCCGGATGGTTATGAATACATTGGAGAATTGGCGAAAGAACAGGCAAATGACACTGGACTGGAAGGGTGTAAAATGTATGCTCTCATGGGGCATGACAGTCCCTCTGATATTTATGTATATCAGGAATGTGGAACACCTATTGATGAAAACACGATAGATATGACAAAATTGCAATGGGCTTATATGCAGTGGATTGTATCACCATCAGAAAAATAAAAGAATATTACCCAATATTTCAAGGAGAGATTAATAACATGAAAATCAAAATTTGCTATGCAATTTTGCTTGTGTTCATCGTCACAGGTGCTTTTTGTGGTTGTGGAACTACAACAAACGGAACGAAATCTTCATTTGAAGAGTTAGATGTTCACTATATAACTAATGATAATGGGACGTATACCTATGAAGGCAACATCTACGAGCATAAGATTGAGGTTTCTGGAATTGAAGGAGATTCGCAGGTTACATTTATTGTTTTAACAAATGATACAGAAACTAGTTTTGAAGATGTTTCTTATAGTTTAAAAAAAGCGGAGATGAGTGTTGGAATACCGGAATTTGTGATATTAGGATGGTATTATTAAGAGAAACGAAATGATTATTTTTAATGGGTGTATTTCCTTATGCATGTATTATCCTCGGAATATTCGCTTATTGATGGTACAGTAATGGGGATGTCTGCTACGGTAGCATATCCCCGATAAGCCACAGCCGGACAAGCCAAAGGGCAGGTATCTCCGGCATTTTGACAAAACAGAGAGAGGCGATTGAAATGGATATAACAGGAATAGCAAAAAGTCATCATGCAAAAAGCACCACAACGGGAAAGGCATCATCCAAACAGGAATGGAAACTGTCCGATTCCCTCCGGGAGAAGATAACAGGATGTCTATATGGGGAATAAGTTCCTCGCCCTGCGCAAAAGCGAGGTCGCCAAAGTCGCACCGGACAGGGCAGGCATTCTCAGCAGATTAGTGAGAGGAGGTGAAGGCCGGTATGGAATTTGGTCGGGGAGGTTAACAGGCATATTTGCATGGAGGTAATGAACCGCTCGGACTTATTATGAGGGAGCGGGAGCGGCTCTGAACGACAGATGGGCTGACAAAAATAATGGAGGAGATTAAGAAAATGAATGTAAATGGAATAGGAGCAACGGGATACCCGGCAGCAGGAAAAGCAAAGGTGCGTCAGGTACAGGACGGGACACAGAGTTTTGACCGGGAATTTATGGGGATGGCATCTCAGACGCCGCCTTCCTTTGTCGGAAAGGTCTGGACGAAAGAGGAACTTATGCAATCGGTTGATAAGCAGGTGCAGAGCAACCAGAGCAAGAAAATGTCCGTTTCTGATATGGTAAAGGCGACCTGCATAGAAGGGACAAGGGCACGATTCCGTTTTGCGGGAGAAGATAAGATATACACATTTGATGAATACATAAAGGAGCTTGACAAGCGTTCAAAGAACAATGCGTAGGTTGATTCTCATGGGAAAAAGAACAATAAAGAACAAATGATAAAAGGGAACCAAGCAGGAATATTTCATGTTTGGTTCCCTTATTAAATATCAGTGCGGGGAGGCGGTGGTCAATGGAAAAGGTGAAATGCCCGAAGGCATCGGCGGCGATACCGAGGATTTACCGCTTGAAGTTCCAGCGTGACATTTATAAGGATTTGCGGATTCTGGAGAAGAGTATCGGTGAGGGGGATGAGGAAAACTCCAACCTCGATTTATTCTCTCTGGAGATGTTCGAGAATATCGCCTATACGATGGCGAAACACGCAGACCCGCAGATACCGGGTGAAGTGGATGAATGGCTGGACGGATTCAACACCTTTTCGATATACCAAGTCCTGCCGCAATTGATAGAACTGTGGGGGTTGAACGTGAAAACGGATGTGGAGGCTAAAAAAACTTCGCCCAACTGAGCGGGAAATGACCACGCCGCTGTTCCTTCTGCGGTGTGTGCAGCTAGGGCTTTCGATGGCTGACTTGGAACTGCTTTCAATAGGATTAATCAATGATATGTACTGTGAGAGCCGCAATGATTCCTTTTCCTACGCTGTACTGGCTGATCAGGCCGCATATGACGCATTTTGATTGAAAAACAGCCTTTTTCTGCTATGATTGGTAGTGGAAAAGGGCTGTAAGTATGACTTACAAGTCGCAATTTATCGGAGGAAAACATTCATGAAAAAGATTACTTCAATGATTGGTATTATAATTTTTTTATTCCTTATAACATCATGTAACCATAAAGATGTTGAAGATATTTCTGCTGATACAACTCAGCAGGTAGAAGAAACTAAAAATCAACATATTGAATCGCAGGAAATTATTGAAACAGATTCTTTGAGTTGGCTTGAAATTACAGAGGATGGAGTTAATGAGGAACTTTATTTGGAAAATTTAGATGCAGAAGTATTAGAAGCAGTTGCTACGAAACTTCGAGCATTAGTTGAAGAAGAAGTCGAAGCAGAGCGGGAAAATCCAGAAATAGTGATAACTGAAGGTTGGACAAGGGTATTTGACAGTGAACAATATAATGAAGTGCTGAATATGGGTGAGTCGGCTATGAAGCCGTTATATTGGATTATCTACAAAAGTCCGAATGCGGGAATGTATGAATATATTTGTGCAACTGCATTATATGAATTGTCTGGTTATGATTTCACAAATGAGGATGGGAGTCTTACATGGGTCAATTCCAAAGAATTTCTTGATAGATTCAATGAAAAAATTTTAAGCGATAGAAAAAGATAACTTCTCATTTGCAGGGCTGATACAACAGCAGAAAAACAGAATAGAATTCTTACATAGGCACTTGCCATAACAGCAGGTGTCTTTTTTTACGCATTTTTTCAGGGAGCCTTTTGGCTTCCTTTTTTCGTGGGGAGGTGCTTTGGGTGGGAGCGTCAAGGATACAGGGCATTACGGTGGAGATCGGCGGCGACACCACAAAGCTGACCGCCGCGCTGAAAGGGGTAAACGGGGAGATACGCACCACGCAGTCACAGCAGAGAAAGTGCTTAAAGGCATCCCTTGTAATGCGCCACCGCCCGGATTTGCTTGGGGAGCTGATGGACTTGGAGCCGCCCGAAGGTGAGGATGTGGAAGCCTTGAAAGCATTTTGGGAGCAGGTACAGGAGCGGGAGAAGATGGCAGCGGAAATTGCAGATGATATCTTCCCCGTAGATTTCCATATATATGCAATTAAGTGTCCTGAAAACTGCATGATGCAGATAGGGGTGGAAACTGTCTGGCAGGTGATAGATGGCTCATTCAGCGGAGATAAGAAAACCATGAAGCAGTTAAGGAAACTGTTTAAAAAGATATATCTGTATTATGGTGTCACTGCCGAAGATATAAAAAATGAAACGGAAAGGTATAAGTCACTTTTAGGGGTATTGTGTTCATAGATGCCAGTTTCCGAGCCTTACGGAAAAGCAATATCCCCAATAAGCCACAGCCTGACAGGGTAGGCATCCCCGGTTTTCCGGCAGATTGGGGAATATAATTGTGATAAGAGAGGTATTTGGGATGTTAAAAAAGCTGAACCAAATTACAAATATAACAATCGGTTCTTTTGTAGGAGTTTTCATTGGATGTGGAATAAATGTATTTTGGGATTATAAAAAACACCCTGATTTATATACTATGCAATCAGCACCGTGGTACACAAGTATTTTTGTTTATGGCATAGTTATGCTTATTTTTGTGACGGTGGCGATTATTGCGAAGCTAATCATCCGAAAAAAGATGAAAAAGGAAATAAAGCCAATAGACGAATATCCCCAATAAGCTACAGCCTGACAGGGCAGGCATCCCCGGCTTTCTGACAGATTGGGGGAGCAGGGAGAGGAGGTGAAGGTCGGTATGGAATTTGACCGTGGAACGTAAATAAAGTTTTTTGCATGGAGAAATAAACTGCTCGGACTTATCACGAGAGAACAGGAGCGGTTCTGACCGACAGAGGAGCCGCAATATTAAAAATAATGAAGGATGAAAGGAAATGAATGTTAATGGAATAGGAGCAGCAGGATACCCGGCAGCAGGGTATGAAACGAGAAGGACAAGAAGGAATTACATCGACCAGATGTGCAACATGGTTCCGGCAGCACAGTCATCCGGCGGCACATTTGAGTTACATATTTCAAACGATAAGGACGGAAAGGCAATCGGCTCAATGTGCGGGGCGGATTATTCCCTTACGGTCTATCAGCCGAAGGACTTTGACCTGCAAACCCGGTATATAAGGTGAAGGTATGGGATAAAGACGGAAATGTAACAGAACGCATGGTGGATGTGTCAAAAGTTGATACAACGGGCAGTGACTATATTGATATGTTTGCATATTCCAGCCACTTATTGGCAAGCTGGAAATGTCCGGGCGCACAGTCCGCTGTTATCAGGGCAGGGGCAAATCAGCACGGTGCTGACAATAGGACACATGATGACCTGTTCGGGATGAATGACTGGATCAGCGTTTTAAAGGATGCTATGCAGACACAGTATGATGCCGGGAATCTGAAGGGCTATCTGGATTATAAGCAGTTTTGGGACTTCATGGATAAGTAAACCATGCGGGATTTATTGCATAAGTGGTTCTTTATATATCTGAACCATACGAAGAAAACCAATAAAGCACAAACGATAAAAGGGAACCGGCAGGGATAGGCTGGTTCCCTTATTGTATACCAATGAAGAAAGACGGCTGCCAGAGCAAGTGAAGCGTCTTTTCTGTACGGATTTTTAGCAATACACATGGATACCCTACTTTTCTTCTTCCGGTGCAAGCCTGGAACGGCACAGGTGTACTTCGCTCCATTCCTTCATCTGTTCCAGGATGGGGACGAAGCTCTCGGCCAGCTCCGTAAGGGTATATTCCACCTTGGGCGGTATCTCCTGGTAAATCTGGCGGTTGATCCAGCCATCGTTTTCCAGTTCCCGGAGCTGCTTTGTCAGCGTTGACTTCGTGATCTCGTCTCCGATCCTCCTTTGCAGCTCCCCGAACCTCTGGACCTTATATACAGCGATATACCACACAATGAGAATCTTCCATTTTCCACCGAGGATGGACTGCAGGGTGGTCATCGGGACGCAGCTTGCCATCAGGCTCTGGCTGCGGGAAAATTTGTTGTCAGCCATAGAAAAGACCTCCTTTACATGGGGAAATTATACCGTATTTTGCGCCTGTTATCAAGATAGTGTATTTTTAAATACCGGTTTTTCAAAAGATACCAGGTGTCAAAAATACGTCCAGGACCATTAAAAGACAGTACTTGTTATATCCATTTTTTCGTTTTAGACTGTGCTTGAACGGAGGCGAAAGGGATGAGGAAAGACGTTCAGGTTTCCGTCCTGGGCATCCTGGATGCAGGGGGCGGGCCAGAAGCAATCCTGACAAGGACGACAGGGATCTGCTCACCCCAGGGCGGGGGATATCAGGTCAGCTACCGGGAACTGGATGAACATGGGAATGTCACGGACAATCTCCTGTTCCTGTCACAAACGGAGATAAGGCTTGACAGGAGCGGTGCTATCTCCGGCAGTTTCCGGTTCATGCCGGGGGAGAGGACAAAGGCCCTTTACCGGACGCCCTTTGGGGAGATTGGCTTTCTGGCGGAGACGGAGAGCTGCACCATGGAGGCGGACGGGAACGGCCTGGAGGCACGGCTGGAATACCGGCTGTACGAAGGCGGGCGCCTGTTCTCACAAAACATCCTGTCCGTCCGCATAAAGTGAGGACGGAATGGCTGGCCCCGTCCTGGATCATACGACAAGGAGGAACCACATATGAGAAAACTATTTACTTCGGAATCCGTAACGGAAGGACACCCGGACAAGCTCTGCGATCAGATCGCAGATGCCATCCTGGATGCAGTCCTTCGGAAAAAGCCCGATGCAAGGGTGGCCTGCGAGGTGTTCGCCTCGACAGGGGCAGTCTTCATCATGGGGGAGGTATCAGCCGGGGGACTGGAGGGGATCGACATTGAGGCAGTTGCCCGCGATACGATCCGTGAAATTGGGTACAGGGACAACCGTTTCGGGTTTGATGCGGACGCGGTCGCAGTGATCACCGCCATCCACGGCCAGTCACCGGACATTGCCCAGGGTGTCAGCCGGGCGCTGGAGGTCCGGGGGAGCAAGAAGCAGGAGCTTGGGGCCGGCGACCAGGGAATGGTATTCGGGTATGCCACGGACGAAACGGACGAGCTGATGCCCATGCCGGTCTATCTGGCCCATGCCCTCACAAGAGAACTTGCCCAGGCAAGGAAAGGCGGGGACATCCCGTACCTGGGGCCGGACGGGAAGGCGCAGGTGACGGTGGAATATGAGGACAGCAGGCCGGTACGGGTGGATGCCGTGGTAGTGTCCGCGCAGCACCTCCCGGAGATCGGGCATGACACCATCGAGCAGGACATCATCGGGAAAGTCATCCGCAAGGTGATCCCGGAATGCCTGATGGACGAAGGCACCAGATACCTGGTCAACCCCACCGGACGCTTCGTGATAGGAGGCCCCCAGGGGGACACCGGACTGACGGGCAGGAAGATCGTGGTGGACACTTACGGCGGGGCCGCCAGGCACGGGGGCGGCGCATTTTCGGGGAAGGACCCAACAAAGGTTGACCGGAGCGCCTCCTATGCCGCCAGATATGTGGCAAAGAATCTTGTGGCGGCAGGGCTGGCCCGCCGCTGCGAGATACAGATAGCCTACGCCATCGGCGTGGCAAAGCCGGTCTCCGTATCGGTGGACACCTTCGGCACAGGGGTGGTCCCCGATGACAGGATACTGGAGCTGGTGGAGGAACACTTTGACCTGCGTCCGTCCTCCATCATCAAGGGGCTGGGGCTGCAGAAGCCGATCTACCGTCCCACGGCGGCATACGGGCACTTTGGGCGCAAAGACCTGCAGCTCCCCTGGGAATGGACGGACAAGGCAGCGGCGCTCCGTGGGGCGCTGGCAAAGATGGGTGAATGAACGGAAGGAGAGATGACTTATGCATTACACAGGAACGATATGGAGACCGCCCTATGAGGCGTGCAGCGCACTGATCCAGGTGACGGCAGGCTGCACCCACCACAAATGTAAATTCTGCACGCTCTATGAGGACGTGCCGTTCAAGTTCAGGATGTCCCCACTGTCAGAGGTGGAGGCGGACCTGAAGGAAATGAGCCGCTATTACCGGAACGCAAAGAGGGTGTTCTTCACCGGGGCCAATCCCTTTGTATTGAGCTTCGACAAGCTGAAAACTCTGGCGGGGCTGGTAAAGAAATATTACCCCAAAGTGCAGTCCATCGGCTGTTTTGCCCGCATCACGGACATCACGCCGAAGACCACGGAGCAGTTGAGGGAACTGCGGGAAACGGGGTACAACAGCCTCACCATCGGCGTGGAGGCCGGGGACGAGGGATCCCTGTCCTTCATGCACAAGGGCTTTGGGGTAAAGGAAATCCTTACGGAGTGTCAGCGCCTGGACGAAGTGGGCATGGACTACAATTTCTTCTACCTTGCAGGAATCTACGGCTCCGGGCACATGGAGGAAGGGGTGAAGAACACGGCAGAGGTGTTCAACCAGATCCACCCGAAGATCATTGTTTCGTCCATGCTGACCATCTACCCTTCCTCGGAGCTGTACCAGGAGATCCAGGCCGGGAACTGGGCGGAGGAAACAGAGATCGAGAAGCTGTACGAGCTGCGGATGCTGATAGAAGGACTTACCATTGATACCTATTTTGCCACTATGGGCGCGTCCAACTGCGTCAACGTGGAAGGACATCTGCCGAAGGACAGGAACAGGATGATCAAGTGGCTGGATGAGGTCATCGGTTCCGTGGACGAAACGGAACTCAGGAGATACCGTGAGAACCTGCGGCATCTGTAAAGGAGGGATGGGGCAATGATACAGGACATTTTCCCCTGCCGCCTGGACCATGCATTCCGTGACAGGGAACCGGAGCCGGAGGATTGCTTTTTCTCCTTCCGTGGCGGGGAGGTGCTGCTGCGGGTATCGGAGGACGGCAGCAGGAGGATTCCGGTATTCCATGACCTGGGGCTGCCTTTTGCAGAAGTGCGGCGGCTGGCGGTTTTCCTGTTCTGCGTGGACGGGGTGACTGTCTATCTGCTGAGGCAGCAGGGAGACGTCCTGCCCGAAAGGGAAGGCATGCAGTATCTTCCGCTCCGGGAGCTTGACGGCATCCTGCCGGTCTGGGCGTATTTTGCCGGAGCCACTGCCCTGCACCTGGCGGGATGGTATGAGAGGAATGTCTACTGCGGCAGGTGCGGAGGTGTGAGGATGCAGGACAGGGGGCGGCGGTCACTTAGCTGCCCGGACTGCGGGGACACCGTTTATCCGGCCATCGCCCCGGTGGTCATGGTGGCGGTCACGGACGGGGACAGGCTTCTGATGACGAAGTACGGGGACCGTCCCCTCCCACAATGGGTTCTGATATCAGGTTTTGTGGAGGCGGGGGAGACGCTGGAGGAAGCGGCGGAGAGGGAAGTCTATGAGGAAACGGGCGTCCACATCAGGGGCCTTAAATATTTTGGGAGCCAGCCCTGGGGCTTTTCCGGTTCCGTGATTGCAGGTTATACGGCGGAGCTGGACGGTTCAGACCAACTGAACATCGACACCGGAGAACTGTCAGCGGCGGCATGGCACCCACGTTCCAGTCTGCCGAAGGAACTGACAGACATCAGCATCGCTTATGAGATGATAGAGGCAATGCGCCTGCCGGAGAAAGGAGGAGCCGGATGAATACCTATTGCATGGCGACTATAAGAAACCAGAAGGAACTTTTGCCCGGAATATGGAAAATGGAGCTGGTTGCGCCTGAAATCGCCCATAGTGCCGGACCAGGGCAGTTCATCCAGATGTACCCGCTGGATGAGAGAAACCTGCTGGCACGCCCGCTCAGCCTGGCAGCCATCCATGGGGAAAGCGTGGAAGTGGTGTACCGGGTGGTGGGGAAGGGCACGGAGCAATTCTCCCGGCTGCGCGAAAATGATACGGTACGGCTCATGGGGCCTCTGGGGAACGGGTTCACGCTGCCGGAGGCAGGGGAGCGGAGCGTCATCATCGGCGGCGGCCTGGGGATTCCTCCCCTTCTGGAGCTTTCCAAAAGAATTCCGGGAGAGGCGGAGGTTCTCCTGGGCTATGCGGATGCCCCGTTCATGGACGGGGATTTCCAGGGACATGGCCGGAAGGTCCATGTGGCGAGCCAGACCGGAAACGGCGGCTTCTGCGGGACGGTACTGGAGCTTGTGAAGGACATCGCGCCTCTGGCGGACAGGATATATGCCTGTGGCCCCCGGCAGATGCTGCAGGCCGTGGCGGAATGGGCAGAAAGGCAGGGCATCCCGGCCCAGGTATCCATGGAGGAACGGATGGCCTGCGGCATAGGCGCATGTCTTGGATGTGCAGTGAAGATACAGAAGCCGGGGGAGAAGGACTGGCAGTACCTGCGGGTATGCAGGGACGGCCCGGTCTTTTCCGTCAGGGAGGTGGTGTGGAATGGATGACAGGATGGAGACGGTGGTTGCAGGGGTGGCGTTGAAGAACCCGGTCATTACGGCATCGGGCACATTCGGCTCAGGCCGTGAGTACGGGGAGCTGATTGATCTGGACCGCCTGGGTGCGGTCACAGTCAAAGGGGTTTCCTGTGAGCCGTGGAAAGGGAATCCGGCCCCCAGGATTGCGGAAACGCAGAGCGGTATGCTGAATTCCATCGGGCTGCAGAATCCGGGAATGGAGCATTTCATTGAGTATGACCTGCCATTCCTCCGGCAGCATGACACAAAAATCATCGTGAATATCTGCGGGCACACGCTGGCGCAGTATTGCGCGGTTGCGGAGAGGCTGGCGGACTGTGATGTGGACATGCTGGAGCTGAACATCTCCTGTCCGAATGTGGAGGAAGGAGGGCTGGCTTTCGGGACGGCCCCACGGATGGTAGAGCGAGTCGTGCAGGCGGTACGCCATTATACCGGGCAGCCCCTGGTCGTGAAGCTCTCCCCGGAGGTCACGGACATAACGGAGATTGCCAGGGCAGCGGTATCAGGCGGTGCGGACGCGCTTTCCCTGATCAACACGCTGCGGGGGATGAAGATAGACATCCACAGGCGCAGGCCGGTGCTTGCCAGTAAGACAGGGGGCTATTCCGGTCCGGGCATCATGCCGGTGGCGCTACGGATGGTCTATGAGGTGTGCAGGGTCGTTGACGTGCCGGTGATCGGCATGGGCGGCATCGCCACCTTTGAGGATGCCCTGGAGTTCATCATGGCCGGGGCTGCCGCAGTCGCGGTAGGGACGGCGAACTTCCATAACCCTTATGCCACGGTGGAGCTCATAGAGGGCATCCGGGGGTATATGGAGGAAAACAACATAGCCTCTTTGGACAGGATCAGGGGCATCATTGATTAGCTGGCACAGGCGGCAGAATGCTGTGCTTATAGCCATTATTCATTATGTTATTAGAACCTGAACAAGTATTGTTTAAGATTTAGCAATAGGAGGCGATATCCAACTAACTAAACCCAGAATCTTATGAAATTGATTTTTTATGGCCCATTTATAAATGATTTCAAGAATCAAGAGATAATCTTGTAAAAAAAGTTTTTAATAACAGGCATCCTGCCAAAGAAAAAAACGGTGCTTTGGCGGGTATATTTTAGTGTGCCTGTTTATAAATGCAATCCTTCCTGGCTCTGTTTTGAGAGTAGGGAGGATTTTTTATTGGCTGTAACGCAAACCATGGGTGTAGTTCATCCCTGTTGGCGAAAAGACAGGCGTATTTGTTCTGAAGCCGTATATGGGGATACGGATGCAAAGAACTGTAATGATTTAAGGCTACAAAGAAGGAAAAAATGTGATTTTGGGAGCAAACGGCCAAAAAAATCAGTAGTTTGGTGAAGGGATTTTGCGGTCTGCAATATGAACTAATAGGACATCATATACAGGAACAAAAAGATGAAACGCAGAAGGATGTATCAATCTTTCTGTGTTTTTTCTGTTACGAGGCCTGTACCCCAGGGTGCCGTTCCCCGCCCGGCTTGTTCTTCATTTTTGAAATTTAAAGAAAATGGAGGACAAGCCTATGGCAAAGCCAGGCAGACTGCCGGACTTCCGGAAAATGTATCCGGAGGCCAGCGAAGAAGTGATCGAAGTATTGAAGGAAACAGAGAGAAAAATGCAGTATCAGGAGTACGACTTGAAGGCAGAGCAGACCATCATTGACCAGGACGCACAGGAGATCCGGGTGATACCGAGCCGGGAGGACTCCTATGAGCGCCTGCTGAAAGAACATAACCTGCCGGCAGATGAGCAGGCGGATGTGGAAAACATCGTACTTAGAAAGATACTGCGAAAGCAGCTCCATGAGGCCATCCGGAACCTGGAAGAAGGGGAACAGTATCTGATCATCCAGCTGTTTTTTATGGACAGGAGTGAGAGGGAGCTGGCAGAAGAACTGGGGCTCTCCCAGAAGGCCGTGAACAAGCGCCGCCATAAGATTTTGAGAAAGTTGAAAAAGTTTTTAGAGAAATTTTGATTTTTTGGTTCTCAAACCTCTCTCCCAACGTGGAAATAAGTGAAGGGGATAAAAGTCCCTTCTCTGTCCTTTGAAAAATACCGCCCCAGACGGTCATATCCAGCAGCTACAATACGTTAGCTGTACAGCGCGAAAGCGCGAAGCGGCGAAGGAGGACACGCCAGGACCACCTGCAGACAGTCAGAGTGTCTGTCAATAAGATGACATCAAAGGTGCAGAGCGGGAACTGTCCGTCCTGAAAATACCCCATGGCCGGGGCATACCGCAATGACCTGTACAGCCTATAATGATACTTCCGTCCAGTCACAGCCCCTTTTTAGGAAGGGAACCGCAATGAGGGCGGCGGCCAGAGATCCTGGCCGGGGTTCGAGTCCCATGACGGTTAGCCAAAACCGGTTGTAACTGACTGCCCAGGCTCCGGGAAGTAGTGTCGAATGGGAGCAGATGAAACGTGAAAATGAAGAACAAGCACGATTTTTCATGTGAGGAAAGGCAATCCGCTGTAAGGCGGATAACCTGCGTACACAAATGTGTGCGTTTATGAAGTATGACAGGCGGCGGTCTGTATTTCAGGCCGCTGCTTTTATAAAAGAAAGAACAGGAAATGTCGTTTTGCTGACAGAAGGAGGGAAGGCAGAAATGGCAGGAAGAAAAATCAAGCGTGGAGATATCTACTATGCTGACTTAAGGCCGGTAGTTGGCTGTGAGCAGGGCGGTATCCGTCCGGTTGTGATTCTGCAAAATAACACAGGGAACCGGTTCAGTCCAACCACCATAGCAGCAGCGATCACCAGCCGGGACGGAAAGCATCCGATCCCCACTCATATCCATATAGACAGACAGTTTCACGGTCTGCACCGGGATTCCATGATCTTACTGGAACAGGTACGGACCCTGGATCAGAAACGGCTGCGTGAATACATAGGCTGCCTGGACAAAGCAACCCTGGCTGCAGTGGACAGGGGACTGATCGTCAGCCTGGGGATGAAAAATATCCAGAAGGAAAAAACAGCTGCAGATACGACAGCTATGAAAAAATGAGTCAGAACAGGGCAAAGAAGCAGACAGAGAGGAAGGGAAGTATGGATGACAGAAAGAAGAAAGCATGGATCTATACCCGTATCGATGCGCCGGAGGACAGCCATGGTACCTTAAAGAAGCAATATGAGCAGTTGAACGCCTATGGAGAGCAGCTCCGGGTGGAGATTGCAGGCAGCTCCAGCGATATGGGAGAAGCGGCAGGTTTAGAGAGACCCGGACTGGAGCTGTTCCTGGAGGCAAAGGACAGCAGGGGGATCGAAGTGCTGCTGGTTCTGGATTCCTCCAGGATCTCCCGTGATAAGGAATTGGTCACGGATTTTCTGCTCCGGATGCATCAGTGTGGGATTGAAGTATGTTCTCCTTTGGAGGGAATAATCTCTGCCGCAGGGTGAGAAAAGGAGGGCATGAAATGACAAAAAAGGAACTGGAACAGTGGCAGGCTGTGACAAACAGCAGCCAGTACCGATGGGTGGAGGATCATATTACCCGGTTGAATGGGCGGGGTACGCTGTATTATACCGGAGGCGGAGATGGATGCTTCATAAGGATAACTCCGGAAGGGAATCTGACTATAGGAATCTACGAAGGGGCATTCCCTCATATCGGGGAGGCCTGCTTTCAGGTAAAGGCGGAGAGAAAATGCAGCAATTATAACGAAGCTTTCCAGAAAGCCTGTGAACTGGGTGGGATTAAGTTCCTGATGGACCTGTTTTCCAGCGGTCAGGTTCCCCAGGAGCCAATCCGGGGGATGCATTTATGAGGTGTATGAATGGATTATAATGTAAAAACAGGGATCCTGCTTAATACAAATTTCAATACCAGAGAATTCAACGACCTGATGTATGAAAGCGCAAAGCCACATATGATAGAGGAGATTAAATCGGTGATCGAAGCGGATCCGACCCTGCCCCAGTACATTGACGGAAACCTGACCTTTCGTTTCCAGCCCGATTACAAAATCCTGCTGAAATATCGGTTCATATGTAATGACGAGAATGAGATGGAAGCAGAGAGCTTTTCCAAGTCCTGCGTGGAGGATATCCGGAGAGAACTGGAAGAGAAAGGATACTGTATCGAGCGGATCAACTGTACGGCAAAAGAGATGGACATGAAGTGGCTGGACGAACTGGAGGACATGGTGTTTCCAAAGAATCCGAGCCTTTGATATCCAATGAGAAATGAGTCTGAAAACGGGTGCATTTATGAGCGGAAAGAATCGGCGGCTTTTGTCAGTATTGCTGCATGTAAGAGGAAAAAGTTTGTTGGGTATTGAGTGGCAGTAGTGATAGCTATCATGGGGACAACACGGTATACTGTGTATAGCGCAGGAGGAGAGCAGTTGAAACGATATTCAGTAGAAACAGTCACGGAAGCAGCGGTCCGGTATTTTTATATCCAGGACTGTGAGACCATGGAAATGGAACTTCTCCCCTCCAGGTATCTTGTGCATAAGGTCAAATCCAACCGTTCACCAAACACGGTAAAACGGGCGGCCTTCGCCCTGTGTTATTACCTGGAATACCTCTCGGAAAAGCAGATGGAATTTTCCCAGGTCTGCCAGCTGGCCTATGACGAGCAGCATGAACACTTTGTGCGGTTCCTCTACTGGATCAAGACAGGCCGGCATAAAACTGAAAATGACAGAAAGAACCCCAGGAATGGAACCTGTAATGCGTATCTGAAAGACGTGTTCAGGTTCTATCTTTTTATGGAGGCGGAAGAACCCCAGTTTGGGAGCCTGCGGGTCCTGTCTTACGGGCAGATCACAGTGGCCAACGCGGTCGGTGTAAAGCGGGTCATGAGGGCAAAGTCCTTTAACGGCTATCTGAAAGCGGAAGAAAGAAATGTCCGTGCTGCGGAGCAGGATGAGATCGTGACGATCCTGAAAGCCTGCACAAACAACCGAGACAGGCTCCTGCTCCTCCTGATCGCGGAGACCGGGTTCCGGATCGGGGAGATCCTGGGGGTCAGCTATACCAGGGATATTGATTACCAGAACCATACCATACGGGTATGGTTCCGGGATGACAATGAAAATGATGCCAGAGCGAAGAATGCCGAGTATCGGAGGAGCCGCATCAGCGATGACACCTTCGACTTCCTGCTCCACTATCTGGCAGAATACCGGAAGCTCCTGCAGCGCCAGGACTTCCTGTTCATCAATATCGCCGGGGAGACAGCCGGACAGCCGCTGAAGGCTGGAAGCGTTTACGACATGCTTGGACGGATGGAGAAAAAGACCCGGATACAGATAACGCCCCATATGCTGCGGCGGTACTTCTCGGTCATCCGCTGGAAGGATGGATGGCCCCTGGAGATGATCAGCCAGGCGCTGGGGCATAAGCATCTGGATACCACAGTCAGGTACCTGGGCCTCCTGGACGACCGGATCATGGAGGCGAGTAAGGCGTTTTATGAGAAGCACTCTGATGACTATGGAATCCGTGAGCTGTTGTAGACGGAGGTGACAGGATGCCCGCATATCAGTTAAAGCAGACAGGGCTGCGTAAGGATACAGAGGAGAAAAGCGGAAAAACAGAAGAGAAAAAGGAGCAGCTGAGGAAGGAGATCGAAGAGTACACAGGACCCGGCAGCGTTTACCGGCGCAAGCTCCAGAGATTCATGGAAAAGCATGGGATCTGGAGCATCGGGGAACTGGACTATGAATGGCGTCTGGTTTTTGCCGGAGAACTCCATGCACTGGCAAAGCCAAAATACCATTCCTGTTATCTGAAATACTTTGACCATATCAAACAGTATGACATGAGGAAACGGGGGCGGCCACAGGTCAGCCGGATCCCCCCAAGATACCCATATGAGGACAGGCTTCTGTTCCTGCCATACCATCCGGCCCAGGAGCTGGTGGAACGGCTGGATACCTGCCCGGAACGGCCGGAATGGGTATGGGATTTTTCAAAAGAAGCGCCGGGAAAGATGAAACGTCAGATATTTGATGTCCTGAATTATTTCCTGCGGGAGGATGAAAACGGAAAACTTCTGCGGGAGCATCTGAAAGGACTGTGGAGATTCTACAGGTTCTGCGTAGAAGAACAGGTTGAGAATATTGAGCAGATGGCCTTTGACCAGATCCGAAAATACCGGGAACAGGCGATGGAAGCAGGGGTGCCCCAAGAGGCTGGAATCCTGGACCGGTGCAGAAAGGTCCTGTTCCTGCAGGCGAAGGACATCCACTGGGATGCGGATGTCTGGTATCTGGAGAGATTGTCCCTGCAGCCGGAACGGATCGACCCAAGCAGTCCGGTGATCAGCCTGTCCTTTGTGGATGTCACCCACAACAGGAACCGGCAGCTTCTGAAAAAATATATGAAGTACGGCCTGGGGCTGACAGACCTGTCGCTGCGCTACCTTCAGGCAGAGATGATAGACATCCGAAATTTCCTGAAGGAGATCCCGCAGGATGCATGCGATATGACAGAAACGGGTTTTCGGGAATACTTCCAAAGGCTCCAGGAAAAGCGGCTGGAGGCGGAGACCTTCAACCGGAAGGTGATGGCCCTTCAGCATTTTTACAGCTTCCTCAAGGCCAGGGAGTATGTGGGGCAGATCCCCTTTCACGGGGAATATTACCTGAAGAAGACGCTTCCCCTGCACCATGACCGGAGCGTGGAAGAGCAGGTCTCCGATGAGATCCTGAAAAAGCTCCACCGGTTCCCGGAACACCTCCGGCTCATGTACCTACACCTGTGGGGGATCGGGCTGCGGATCAGCGAGGTGTGCAGCCTCAAGGGGGATGCCTACTACATACAGGGACGGGACGCATGGATCCAGGTCTACCAGGTAAAGCTGAGGACATACAAGCGGATCCCAATCCCTGAAGCGGTATATCGGCTCATGCAGGTGTATTTGAAAAGGAACGGCATAGAGGCAGACAGCTATGTGTTCCAAAACAAAAGGGGAGGCGCTTACCAAAGCATGACCTTCCGGAAGCAGATGATAAAATACTGCGCTGAATTGGGGATAAAGGACGGGGAATACCTCTTCCGGTCCCATGATTACCGCCACGGAGTGGCTACCCGCTTTTATGACAGTGGGGTATCCATCCAGGGAGTCAGGGACTATCTGGGACATGCCTATGAGGAGATGACCCGCCAGTACATCGACTACATGCCGGACCGGATCGACAGAACCAGCGGAGAATTCTTCGCCAAGCCGGGAAACAGCCTGATGGCCTGCCTGAAAGGGGGCGGGGACTGATGGCGATGAAGTTTTATTTCAGGGATATGGAGGGGTACAAAGACTTGACGGAACATCAGAAAAAATATGTGGGAAAAAGCGCCGTGTTCGACCTGGATCTGCTCCCCGTCGTAACCCTGCAGGAGGAGATGGCAGAGTTTATCCAGGAACGGATACGGACGGTTGCGATGACAACGTTGCTGAATGACCGGGGCAATTACAACCTGCTCTGCCGTTTCCTGGAGAAAAGGGGAAAGGGCCTGGAGCATTTCCTGGACTGGGACCGGGAGACATGGTTCCGAAAACTGAAAGCATGGATGCTGGAAGAGGGAATACCGTTAAATTATGAAAGGCAGGGAAACTACGGGAACACTTACCGGATGCGGCCTGGAGTTATGGGATATGTGGAACGGCTTCTGGATTTTCTGGAGCCGGAAGATGGCAGGGAGGAGAAGGAGAAGGACATCTGGGAACTGGAGAAGCTGGGCGTCCCGTTCCATGGGAATCCGGTAAAAAACTATAAGACCATCAATTTTTCAAAAATTACCCAGGACGGACTTCGGGAAGAGACCAAGAAAGGAATCTACCTGAACCTGCAGAACGAGGCCATTGCTTGTATCTCCAGGGAACTGACCGCTGTGCGGCGGCTGTCAGGATTCCTGCGGGAGAGACATCCGGATATTCAGTCCTTTCGCCAGCTTGACAGGGAGATCCTGGAGGAATACCTGACCTATTTAAAAACAGAAGATGGAACTCCCAAGAAGCTCCGCAGTGAGCTGACCAGACTGCGTGCTCTTATGGAGAGCATCGGCAGGATTCTGGAATACGGGAACTTAAACGGGCTGTTCCTGAGCCGGGACATCCCGTCCATGCCCAGGGGCGAATTCAAGACCTATTCAGATGCGGAACTGAAACGGCTGAACGCCGCCATCA
This sequence comes from Otoolea muris, assembly GCF_943193115.1. NCBI lineage: Bacteria > Bacillati > Bacillota > Clostridia > Lachnospirales > Lachnospiraceae > Otoolea > Otoolea muris. The sequence continues at coordinate 9,066 of NZ_CALPCY010000056.1, read as the reverse complement.
CAAGGATGGAGGAGCAGATAGCCAGGGTGATGGTCATCCACCAGATGCTGGGGACAAGGATATCCGATACCCTTACCCTTCAGACCGACTGCCTATTTCAGAAGGATGGGGAGGATCTGATCCGGATCCGGCAGATGAAGACCAGCACCTATATAAAACCCATAAGCAGGGAACTGGCGATGCTGATCCAGAAGGCGATCCGGTATACAAAAGAGAAATATGGCGAAACGGAATACATTTTTGTAAGCGATAAGAATCCGGAGCGCCCCATGCAGTACAGCGCACTACAGGGAAGAGTCATCCGCCTCATTTACCGGGAGGACATCCGGGATGACAATGGACGGATCTTCGGGTTCGGTACCCATATGTACCGCCATATGTACGGAGTCAGGCTGACAGAGATGCACCTGGATGACTGGACCATTGCCAGGCTCCTTGGCCACAGCAGCCTGGTCAATGTGAAGTATTATCGGAAAATGAGCAACCAGACCCTGGCGGATGAGACACGGCAGGCAAGGCATCAGATGTCCTTGAAGATCCTGGAATGTCTGGACGGATGGGAGGAAGAATATGAACAAATACGACAGGATGCTGGCGGTCAATAAGCAGGCCAGCGAAGCAAAGATCGAAAAGGCCAGACGGGAGATTGTCCGGATGGTGGATGACGGGGAGAAGGTCAGCATCCAGAAGCTGATGGAGAGAACCGGCCTGTCCAGAGGATTCTTTTATAAGAACCCGCAGGTGAGGAAGGAGATCGACCGTGCCCTGGAACAGCAGGCGGGCCTGGCAGACCCCAAGCGTGAGGTGCTGGACATGGCGATGAACCATGAGCTGGCGATGTCCCAACAGGAAGTAGAAAGACTGCGGAAGGAAAATGAGCAGCTGAGGCAGGAACTGGAGGTGGCGAAAAAGGCGCTGGCGAAGAAGAATGTGGGTGTGCTGAAAAAATTCATGTAGGGGTAGGAAGGAGAGATGGTACATAGCCTGGGAGAATAGGTCGCAGGCAGGAAAGTGAGACGACATATTTGTGAGGGAAAAAGGCATGGCGGTGGTCATGTTTTTTTCGATGGATAATTTAAAGAAGAAACACAAAACACAGTTTTACATACTGTTCAAACCGCCATTTTAGAGAGTTGCGGGGACGGGGCTATACTTTAGGAACGAGGAAACGCCTCACATTCATATTGATTTTGTTCCTTTTATCCGTAATAGCAACCGTGGACTTGATACGAGAGTATCACTGAAAGGCGCACTGGCAGAGCAGAGATTTAAAGGCGGCACAAGAAGCGCAACGGAGTGGAATCAATGGATGGAGTCAGAAAAACAGGAACTTTCAAAGGTTGCGGAAAGATATGGTGTACGGTGGAAACAGTTAGGAACGCATAATAAGCATTTATCCGTGTTGGATTTTGAAAAACAGGAGAGGGCAAAAGAAGTTGAAAAATTAGAAAAGGCAGTATCCAGCAATAAAGCGGAACTATCCCACATTATTTATCAGCAAGTCTTGACTGAAAATGAAATGGAGAAGATAAAGCTGGAAAATAAAGAAGTCAGGCAGGAAACAATGGAACTTTCCGCAACTAATGATTTATTAAGGGAGCAGACGGATGGATTGATGGAGAATAGAGAAAAGCTGATGTCTGATAATAAAGCATTGGAACAGCGACAGAAAAAGTTACAGCAGGATATTGAAAAAATGTCTGATTCAAAAAAGGCATTGGAACGGAACATACACGCCTATGATGAAGATACAAAATGGCAGTTGCCGGAGCCGACTGCGCTAATGAGCGCAAAGACTTATCGGGAGAAGAACGCCATGCCGCTTGTGGAAAGGCTGAAAGAAATTGTAAAAAGCCTTACGATAAAATGTGTCAAGCTGATGGAGCAAATAAGACAGTTAAAGGCAAAAGTCACAAAGCAGACGGAGGATATTGATTTCTATAAAAGCAAGGTGGATCAGCAGTATGTAAAATTAGAGCAGTTGCAGGAAAAAGTGGATGATTTTGAACGTGTGAAACAGTATGTCGGAGCAGATAAGATTGAAACGATTGTGACGAATGCGAGAGAACTGGAACGAATTGCGCAAAGCAGAAAACAGCAGAACAGAGCGTATGGAATGGGCAGATAAGAAAGGACGGATTGATAGGATGGATAGCGGAAATAGGGGTAAACAGTATTCAATGGAAAATATTGTGGGTTGTGAATACAACATGGATAACGGTTATGTGGAGGTTTAATATTCTGACGGTAATGTTTATTACTTGACACTAACTTTACACGGTTATTCTTTTGAAATCAGTGGAAAAGTCTATACTAATGTGTTAGAATTAAAGAAATTGAAAAAGGAACAAGAACTTTCAGAACATAGCTATAGATGTTTATGACAGTCGTGCATCGTTATGAAATGAGGTAAAAGCATTGGCAGAGATAAAATTATTCTCTTTGAATGAAGGAGTAAAGGAATGTACATCATCTGAGGTGATTTTGGAGAAAGAACTTCAGACATTGATAGAGCAGAATATGGAAATATTCTTTGGGGTGCGGTTTTTAAAAAGTGAGTATGCTGTTACCAATGGGCGTATGGACAGTATTGGAATTGATGAAAATAACAGCCCTGTGATATTTGAATATAAGCGCAGTCAGAATGAAAACGTAATCAATCAGGGATTATTTTATCTTGATTGGCTTTTAGATCATAAGGCGGATTTTAAATTATTGGTTATTGATAAATTGGGAATGGAAGCGGCTGACAACATAGACTGGTCTGTTCCATGTGTTATTTGTGTTGCGCATGATTTTACAAAATATGATATGCACGCCGTCAATCAGATGCAGAGGAATATTAAACTGGTGAGCTATCGAAGATATGATAATGGTATGCTCCTTCTTGAACATTTAAATACCCCGATTGTAAAGCCGATTATGGAAAATGTGGGGGATGAAAATGGTACAAAAAATAGCACACAAAAAAACCACATGGAAAAATTGGCGGCGATTTCTGAAAATATGAAAAATCTTTACCATTCTATATGTGATTTTATTGAATCTTTAGGGGATGATATTGTATCGAATCAACTGAAATTATATTTGGCATATAAGAAGATTCAAAATATGGTATGTATCGAAATATACAATAAACATATTATACTGTATTTGAAACTGAATCCGGAAACTGTCGAATTGGAAAACGGATTTACGAGAGATATGCGTAGCATTGGACATTATGGCACAGGAGACTTGCAGATAACGATAAAAAACGCTGCAGATTTTGAAAAGGCAAAGCCTTTATTGGAGAGAGCATATAATGAAGTATAAAGGCTGGTTGTAGCAGAATGCATGAAAGCAGAGGTAAACGATGTTAGATTGTATTATTGAACGTACAAACAAATATATTGATGATATGCCTAAAAAAGAGCGCAAAAAATACGGTCAGTTTTTTACAAGTAAAGAAACAGCACGTTTTATGGCTAAACTATTTACTATTCCTGAAAATCTGTCCAAGGTTCGCATTTTAGACGCAGGAGCAGGTTCAGGCATATTGTCGTGTGCGCTTTTGGATCGATTGGAGCGGATGGATTCTGTTCAGACAATAGAATTAACCTGCTATGAAAACGATGATAATATTTTGGGATTGCTAAAGGAGAACTTGCATACTTGTCAGGAAAATTCTAAAAAAGATATACAAATTCATGTTATTACAGATAATTATATTACAAGCCAGTATTTAGACTTTAATTATATGTTAGGCGGCAATCCCGAACCTGAGAAGTATGATTTTGTAATTGGAAATCCCCCATATATGAAAATACCGAAAGATGCGCCGGAAGCAACTGCTATGCCGGAAGTTTGCTATGGCGCACCCAATTTATATTTTATTTTTGCGGCAATGGGATTATTTAATCTTGATGATGGTGGCGAAATGGTGTATATTATCCCTCGCTCATGGACTTCCGGGGCTTATTTTAAGAGATTTAGGCAGTGTTTTCTAACAGAAGGGAAATTAGCACATATTCACTTATTTGTAAGCAGAAATAAGGTGTTTGATAAAGAAGATGTTTTGCAGGAAACAATTATTATAAAAGTAAAAAAGGCGAATAAAACGCCGGAGGAGGTTACAATCACTTCTTCACAGTCAAATAATGATTTTGATAATCTGACGTCGCTGACCGTACCGTATAGCATTGTGGTTTCGGGAGAGGATTATTACGTTTACCTAGTAACAGATGAAAAAGAAGTTTCTGTGTTGGAACGACTACATAGATTCGATAAAACATTGCCGGATATTGGGTTAAAAATGAAAACGGGCTTGACAGTTGATTTTCGTAATCGTGAGATACTTCGTGATGATGCAGAGGAAGGTGCGATTCCGCTTTTTTACTCACAACATATCAAACAAGGAGAAGTGCAGTTTCCTATTCAGAAAGAACACGAGTATGTGGTAACAGATCAAAAGGGACTGATGCAGGATAATCGAAATTATTTATTTGTTAAGCGTTTTACTGCAAAAGAAGAAAGGCGCAGACTGCAGTGCGGGGTATATTTATCAAAGAAATATCCACAGTATAAGAAAATCAGTACACAGAACAAAATTAATTTTGTGGACGGGTTGATAACGGAAATGTCAGAATGTCTTGTGTACGGATTATATGTAATTTTTAATTCTACTCTTTATGATGAATATTATAGGATTTTGAATGGTTCAACGCAGGTAAATTCTACAGAAATTAATGCAATGCCCGTGCCTGATTTGGATAGCATACAGGAAATGTGTAGAAAACTGATGAAAAGTAAGGATATGTCGGAAAAAAATTGCAATATGATACTGGAGGGATACTGTGGATAAAATTGATGAGGCAAGGGAACTTTTGAAAATGTTTGGGATGCCCAAAGCACAGCAGGCGGATATTTGTTGTTATGTTCTGTTGGCAATGGCAGGGATAAGGTAAGATACAAATTGGTCAAATGCTGGAAATGAGTGGATTCGTATTCATGACATTATTCAGTTTGCAAATGCAAATTATGGATCAACTTATGCAGAAAACAGCAGGGAAACTTTTCGTAAGCAGGCGTTACATCATTTTCGGAATGCTGCACTTGTAGAGGATAATGGGAAAGCAACAAACAGTCCCAATTATAGGTATAGGCTTACAGAAGAAACATTGCAAATAGTAAGGGCATTTCAAACATCAGAGTGGCAAAAATCTGTAAACCGATTTTTGAAATACCATGAAAAGCTGGTGGACATCTATGCTTCAAAAAAGAAGATGAAGATGATGCCAGTACGCATTAATGGAGCCGACTTTCAATTTTCTACGGGTAAACACAATGAATTGCAAAAAGCTATTATTGAGGAATTTGCACCACGCTTTGCTCCTGGATCGGAGTGTTTGTATGTTGGTGATACAATAGAAAAGGATTTAGTGAAAAATGTTGAGAAGCTGACAGAATTGGGGTTTGAGATAACCTTGCACGACAAGATGCCAGATGTAGTTTTGTACAGGGAAGATAAGGACTGGATTTATTTTGTTGAATCGGTAACTTCTGTAGGACCGATGGATTCCAAAAGAATATTGGAACTGACAGAGATGACGAAGAATGTAACAGCAGGGAAAATCTTTGTGACAGCATTTCTTGATTTTAAGACATATAAGAGATTTTCGGAGTCCTTGGCATGGGAAACGGAAGTCTGGATTGCGGAGATGCCGGAGCATATGATACATTTGAACGGGGATAAGTTTTTGGGACCGCGAAGCTAAAAATAACGGGAGAAACGGTATGATGAATGAGAAATTAGAAAATTATGTTGAAATTGAAGCTGAAAAAACGGAAAATTTATCTTTTTGTAGAGAACTGAAATTATTACATGTTAGAGATCAGATTGAAGAGATATTATCTCAAATAGGAAAGTGTGGTATTTTTGAAGAATATACAGTGCATAATATTACACACATTGATGAAATGTTGCATATCATTGAATGGCTAATACCTAATGAAACAAAAAACAATATGACATCTGCAGAATGGCTGATGCTAACTTTAGCTGTATATTTTCATGATTTGGGGATGGTAGTTACTAAAGAAGAATATGAAAAACGAGAGACAACATATTTTCACGAATATAAATCAAAAATATTGAATGAAATGGAAAAATCGGAGTACATCGATTATGTTAGAAAACAAGATGACCATTTTTTATATCAGGAGTTTGTTAGAGATAACCATGCGACAAGAATACGGCAATGGATTAATAATGTAGAGACAGATTTAGGAGAAGTGACTGTAATAAAGAATATTGTGAATGATATTCTTAAAGATTTAGATGAAATGTTCAGGGCTGATTTGGCAATGATTTGTGAAAGCCATCATAAAGATGATATTGATGATTTTACGAAATATAGAGTAGATAGCGTTTATGGAAATGATAAACAGGAAAAAGTTAACTTAAATTACATTGCGGTTATATTAAGAATAGCTGATTTGCTCCATATTACAAAAGATAGGACACCATCGTTGACACGTAGAATAATTAATGTATCAAATCCGTTCAGTGTTGTTGAATGGGAGAAGCAAAAGGCTGTAAGAGCTATACAACCAAAGGCTAAAAGGGATAGAGAGGATAATATTAATGAAACTTTAGAAAAAGATACAATAGAAGTAACAGCTCGTTTTGACGGGGCTGAAACAGCAGAAGCATATTTTGGATTATCTTCATATCTCCAATATACTCGTAAGGAATTACAAAAGTGTCATGATATTGTGGAAAAGGCTCAAAAAAGAGAAGGAACTATAGTATATAAGTTTCCATGGAGGGAAATTGATGAATCACGTATTACAGTCATAGGCTTTGAAACAAAAAAACTTTCATTTACAATTGCACAAGAGAATTATGTTTTTGGGATAATGGAACAGGAATGACCATATCCGATGTGGAAAACTATTTGCTGAAAGTAGGCGCATCTAAATATAGAGATGATACGATAAAAAAAGAATTTCCTACTTTTTCGTCAATAAGTCATTTTGGAATTGGTATATTAACATGCTTTATGATTGCAAATGATATTGATATTATTACAAATTCAGATGAACAGGAAGATGTTAATTGTATTAATTTACGCAAGGTGAATGGTAGCTATTTGCTCAGTAAAATTAGTAAGTCAAAAGCAGATGCTCGTATTAAAAAGCATGGAACAATGATAAAATTATTTGTACGAAATGATACAGATATGTCAACACTTGAAGATGATTTAAGAAAATGGATTGTATTGCCTGAAGTTCCTGTATTTATGACGATAAATGAAGAGAATGAAACAAGAATAGGATATGATTCCATTAAAGAGGCGTTAATAAGTTATTTGAATGATACTGGCAGAAATGTTGATGGTCAAAAATATGATGTATATGAGGAAACTCAGGGTAATGTAACCGTGGCTTATGCGGTACGACATTTAAGGTATCTTTCAGATTGGTGATTGTTGGAAATTGAAAATAGACGATTGTATAGGAAAAGTCAATTACCAATAGGAACCTGTGTGGAAGGGATTCGGGTTGAATTTACAACCCCTGGATATAAAAATCATACTATTTTGGCAATTGCAAACATTAAAAATAGTAAATATCAGACAAATGCAGCAAGGTCTGCAATAGAATTGGATGCTAATAGTGAAATATTAGCGGATATATATGATATTTATTGTAGATATATTCAAAAGCAGATGGATAACTTAGAGAAACTGGAATATTCAAAATCATGGGCTATGTCTGAGGGAAGATATTTAATGAGACCATTGATTGTTGATAATTATAGTAACAGCCATGCAAAACCAATGGATGAGGATGTATTAACATATAGGCTTGCTAAAATTAAATGTATTGCTTTAGAGAACGAAGGTAAAAGAAATATAGTTTCTGCTGAGCATATATATAATATTCCAGAAATTAATATTTTTGAAAGCAAAATGACACAGGCGGCTGAGTTTTTATTAAGAGAAATTAAAAGTGAGGCAACGTTGAATGATTTAATAGGTGTAGTTTGTTCAAAAGACAATTTCTTAAATAATGCAAGTAACGTGATATGCAATTATGATACATACAATATGTTGCACCAATATGCAATAAGTAATAAAGAAGTGAGTTCGATAGTTGTGAGTTATGCTCAGAGGAGAATTAAGTTGACCTATTCAGTAATTGATGGAAGATGGATGTCATTTAATCTCTCAGATAGAGATATTGGACGAACTTTATTTATTCCTAAAGGAGATTTTGATATTGAGGGGTTAAAAGATGAGGTAGGAGTAAAAACATTTGGAACAATATTCATTAAAAGTGGTACATCTTTATATAATTATATTATTAAGATGATTGATTGCTTTATGAGTGATAATGCTAAAGAAAATAGAATTCTTTTGGAAATATTTTTGAGTAATATTTTTGATAGTAGGATTTTAGAGGAAGTATATACTCAGGATATTCTTAAGGGAAATGCAGTAAGGCAATATGTTGATAAAAGTAATAGATATTTCGGGGTAAGTGATGAAATGATAGAAAAAATGTGGAGTAAAATTAATATTGAGGAATTTTATAAAAATATTCTTACACAGAATTATACTCTGTATTCAATTGATAATTGGTCGAGAAAAGGGGATTTGGTAATATAGGATTCGCTTAGAGTTTTCTATTATTAGGAAACAAGGTATTTTAGAGTGCTTGGTGCCAAAACGGTGCCAAGAAATCATGCAAATAAAAATACACCAAATAAAAACAGCGATTTTATGCTGATTTTCGCAATAGAAAGAATAGAAAACACCATAAAAAACGCTATTGAAGTATCGTGAGGGCGGCCGTACGGTTGGATCCGGAAGAGTTGTTTCCATTATCGAATAATTTGCGATTATTCAGTTTTTCTGGATTATTGCAGTCATTCAGATTAATTTAATAAGATCAAGGACTTCGGGGTTTCCCCGGAGTCCTTTTTATACGCGCGCCGATACAGCCTGGATTCTCGGAGTTAACATGACGAGGTTGGTACCTTCACTCCGAGAGCCTCATATATTTTTGCCTGCTTATTGA
>NZ_CALPCY010000055.1:0-31065 GCF_943193115.1 Otoolea muris | reverse complement strand
ACTACTTCTTTATTATAATGGGAAGAAGGCCGTTCATGCTCCGTGTAGATAAAGTCATCCATCATGGTTTTTGTAAGTTCCTGCCCCTGGTATCCATTATAATAGTGGAAATGGTCAAAATGCTGAAGATAACGTTCCTGACACTGAAACCGGAATCCAGTCATGTGTTTTGTATGGATATAGGATTGTATCAATCCGGAAAGGGTGCTTTTCCACTGATAATCTCTCATGGATGGAACACCTCCTCCGGATCAAGCGCACATTTGCGCAGGCCTTCCAGATCTATTTTCAGATAGATTGCGGTTGTATTGATGTTCTGGTGCCCAAGCGTTTCTGAGATGACCGGGAGCGGAGCGCCGGAATCCAACATGTTCTTGGCAAGGGTGCTCCTGAGGGAATGCATTCCATGGTGTCCTGGGAGTGCCATGTCCAGTCCTGCCTTGACCATGTACCGGTGGAGTTCCTTGTGCAGGGATTCCTGTTCACCAAACGCACTGAATGGAGGCCTGTGTCTGACAAACAGCCGGTCGCATCCGGTAGATGGCCTGCCGTTTTTCAGGTAATCGATGACTGCCCAGCCGATGTCCTCCAGCAATGGGAGTTCCAGGGGCTGCCCGGTTTTCTTCATTATGATATGAATCGTCTTGCGTACCCAGTTGATATCCTTAAGCCGGAGACTGCGTATGTCACTGACCCGCAGTCCCAGCCGGGTGACCATCAGTAGGATCGCATAATCCCGTTTCCCTTTTGGGTCTTCTCGGTCAACAGCCGCCAGGAGTTTTTTGACCTCATCTTTTTTCCAGGAATAGGGGACCGTCCCATTCCTTGGTATCCTGATTTTGGGAAGCAGATCGGAAAGGTCGTGGCTGGTAAAGCCTTGGAAGAACAAAAAATGCCCGAAGTTGCGCAGGACATACAGCACAGTGCCTACATATTTAACAGAAACTTTATCATACGTGTGCAGGAACGTTTCCAGACATGACGCCGTTATCTGCCCGAGTTCCTTGATATCCTGGGATTCCAGATATAGCAGAAGGTTCCGTACATGGCGGATGTTCAGATCCTTTGTTGCTTCAGCATATCCCCTGGCATTACAGTATTCCTCAAAGGACTGGTAAATCTCAAGATAATCGGATGGGCATTGGAAAAGCTGTACCTGCTTTCTTGGCTCATAGTGGAATGTTCCTGTTTCGAGATACATCAAAAGCAGATGGAGGGGCTTCATACGACGGTTCAGGTTGGGGTCAAGGGTTGTTCCTCGAAAGCTGTTGATTTTTTTACCTGTTTTGAACTGTATATACTCAAGGCAGATTCTCTCATTTACCTCACAGATAGAGTTCTCCTCTAAATACTGTTCAAAAACATGAAATGAATTAATATAGTTCTTCAGCGTGCCGGGAGCTTGTCCCTGTTTTTCAAGGGACGAGATGATAAACTGGATTGCTTCATGGATGTCATTATTCATAAGTTACATCCTCCTTTCGGAGCCAGTATATCATCAAAGTAAAATGGGGAGTGATTTTATCAGAAACATACGAAAATATGGGATTTTTTTAAGGACTCCCCATTTTACTTCACTCCCCATAATATCAAAAATGGGGAGCTCCCCATTTGAGGCATACTACTGCCACCCATATGCTTGAAGCAGGGGTTCCGCTTATTGTGGTTAAGAACTTTCTCGGGCATGTATCCTTGCAGACTACTCAGATATATACAGAGATAACGCAGGATACCATGAATAAACAGCTTAAATCGTGGAATGACAAATGGTTTCTCAAGGATAATTCTCATTTTGAGGACACGAATGGCAAAAGTAACATACCGGAATTCTTAAGGTAAAAAGTAGTTATTGTTATTCGGGATTCAAAACGGAGAACTGCCGATTTACGCTGATGTTGGCAGTTCTCCCAGAATAATAATACTTCTGGGATAATGGGACTTATTCGAGAACTGGAATAAGTCCCACATACGTCGGTACTTTATTGATGCAGTGCCCAAGGGGAAACAGTATGATTACAGCCAGCCGGCAGTACAGGGAGTCCAGTATTGTAACCGCCTGTTTGCCATAGAGGATTCCATTCACAAAAAATATCCCGGTGATTATGAAAAACGGAAGGCACTGCGTCTCGAGAAGGAAAAACCTGTTCTGGAGGCTTTCTGGTCGTGGCTTGAGCAGCAAAAGCCAGTCCGGAATACCCGCATGGATAAAGCGGTGAATTATGTCCTTAACCGGCGGGAAACAGCACAGACTTATCTGGAGGATGGCCGCTGCAGCTTCACAAACAATCTCAGCGAGAACGCAATCCGTCCGTTTGCGGTCGGCAGGAAGAACTGGCTGTTCAGTGATTCTGTAGAAGGAGCCAATGCCAGTGCTGTAGTCTATACAATGGTTGAGATGGCAAAGGCGCACGACCTGAACATTTACAGATATCTGAAATTTCTGCTGGAACATCGGCCAACGAAAGAGATGACTGATGATCAGCTGGCAGAGCTTGCACCCTGGAGTCAAAAACTCCAATCTATCAAAAAGCACATGTGAATTATAGTGAATTACTCCAACTCGCAAAGGGCTGGGGTAATTTTATATCTGACCGCATTATTATTTGGCGGTTACTATGTATCTGTTTGGGAAAACAATATGCCCGATGTGGATAACCTGCTGACTTCATTTTATCAGCTAGACGATGAAGCAAGAAAGGAAGTAGTGGAAACGATACAGTTCAAGTTGCAGTACCACAAAGACAAAGAGCGGGCAGAACAGGTAAAGCAAATAAAAGGTTGGTAAAAAGACAAACTCCGATGAAAACGGTGCCAAATTTCATCGGAGTTCTTTTTTATGGCACCGTTTTGGCACCGCTTTACACATTTTCATTGTTGCATAGTTTCAAAAAAGGGCTTCCCGATTCCTCGGAAAGCCCCATAAAATCTAGCTTTTTACTGATTACTCAATGATAGTAACCACACGACCAGACCCAACAGTCCTACCACCCTCACGGATTAGGTTGTGAGAACCTTGTGTGACAGATAGCGTGTTTTCAGGGTTTTCTGTCATTATATTTTCTGAAAATATTGTTTTTCTCTGTGTTTTCAGAATTTTTGTAGCCAATTTGTAGCCAAGCACAATTTAATTTTCCAATAAAAACTTTTTTACTCATTTCCAACAATAAACCTGTCGAAAATTTATTTTAGCTCCACTTCCAACACTCGAACTCATTAATCAATATTATATTTTCGCTTTCTCATTTGGAATGCATCTCTTCCGCCTTCTAGAATTTGAACAACTTTTTCTTTTACATCCTTTGCATCTATCGAACCAATTCCATTTTCAGTAATTTGACCCTGGCCCTCCTTTTCTTCCATAGCAACAATCAATTCCGCATCACCAAAAACTGGTATATTTGCATTGTGTGTAGCAAAAATGTATTGACGCTTAATCTTATTTTCCCTAATAAGCTCTATTAAATTTTCAGCTATAAAGGAATTGTCCAAATTATCCTCTGGCTGATCCACAACAAGTGGATCTTTATTATCTAATAGCAATATATTTAAAATTGCCGTACATTGCTGACCTTTGGACAGTCTATCAATTGTTTTAAAATTACCTCCAACTTCCAATTCAATAACATATATATTCTTCAATTGCAATTCTTCTAATTCTCGTAATTGCTTTTCACTAAGACTCATGACAATTTTATCTGCTACACTTGCTGTTAAAGAATACTCCCCGCTTAATACATCTCCCCCTTGTCGGATGTTATCAACAAATGTAAATATTTCAAAATCCTGATAATCTAAAATACCCTTTAGTCCCTTTTCAGTAACCCTATCAATTTTGGATAAAACCGACACCAATTCCTGCTTCTGTTGATGAAATTTAATTGACAGTCGTACTTTACCATTTAATTTCTTTTTATTAAGTTTCTTTATCTGTTTCTGTAACTCGGCATCACTTTCATCCCAACATTTTCTACATTCTTCAATTATATTTTTTCTTTCTTGCAATAATTGTTGTTTTTGCTTCTCCAAAGAATCCTTCTTGCTCTGAATCGGTTCAGCGAGTTTAGCTTTCTTTACTAACTCTGTATATTCTGCTACAATCTCTGAAGCAGACTTATCCTGTATTCCTTCAATTCCTTTTAATGATTCTTTAACCTCATTTTCACATTCGTTTCGCTTATTCTCCCAAATAGTCTTCTCTTTATCATATTCTTTTTTTAATTTATCTACTGCTAATTGATAAATAGCTTTAATCCGCTCAACCGTTTCATTGTATTCATCAATAGCTTTCTCGTAATTCAGTAACTCTGTATTATCAGTTTCAATTTTCCCTAATGTTGTTATACTAAAAGCTTCACTTGGTATTCTGTTTTCATAGCTTTCAAATTGTGCTTCTTCTGTTGACAATTTTGTTATTAGAGACAACTTTTTATCTATCCCCGCCGTCTCAAAATATTTTAAACGTTCTTTAACCGCTGGTAAATCACTAACCGTCTCATCACCACTTTCTATTTCTTCCTCCACTTTTCCCAATTTATTTCCATTATCTTTTAATTTATCGTATGCCTCTTCTATCTTTTCCTTTATTTGCTGATTTTCTGGAAAAAGCCTCTTTACAATTTTTTCTATTCTTTCTTGATTATTAACAGTTCCAATAATCTCATTCTGTCCATAAATTTCAACTAAAGGTAACAGCTCTTTTACCTCTAGATCCACAACATTATTCTTTTCATCTTCTATTACAGGTTTTTGATTGTATCTTCTGATTATTTTAAATTTTTTTCCATAATAACTATTAGAAACAACCTCTATTTCTATTCTCCCCTGACTACCCAAATTTGCAGTAATCATATTATCAAATTCTTTCTTTTCTTCTTTCCCCTCAATTTTAATATTCATAGCATATCTAATCAAATTTATTATCGTTGACTTACCAGTTCCTCTTCCACCAATAAGTGTTGTAAGATTATCCGAAAACTCTATTACCAGTCCATCTAAATAGCCTCCAAAAACTTCTATCTTTCTAATGCAACTTTGATAGGTATTCTCTACTTCCGAGTTTAATCTAATCCTTGATTCTGGATCATTAAATGCCATAACAAAATTATCAAAAGAAGGAGCTGTCATTTTTATCAATGTTGATGCCGAAGCTGCCTCTAAATCCTCTGGTTTCTCAATATCTTTTGCATTTATCAATGCAACTTTACGCGCTCTCTTATATTGAGGATCATTATTACGAATTATATTAACATACTTGGGGTCAATTTCTTCTTTAGATGCGGGTATTTGTGCAGCCACTAATAATTTATCCTTCCACACTTGTTGCATTTGTCCTAATTTCAATATACCATTATCTCCAGTAATATGCGCTGCATACCAAAAACCACCTGCATCTTTAATTGTTTTTGCAATTTCGATACAAGACTTTGTACTTGGATCAGTTTCAACCTCCATTGTAGCCGGAAGCCCCAAAGAACCCAAAATCCGATTTAATTCCGATAATGTTTTTTCTGGCGGAAATAAACACACCATATGTATTTTCTCAGCAGATGAAATTTCAAATCCTGGAAATACAACTATCCCACTTTCTTGAAGTTTTTTTCTCAATGTTTCAGTTGTATCAACTGATCCGTGATCCGCTAAACCAACAACTCGTATGTCACACTGCTTGCATTTTTCTACAATCTTATCATTATACACATCTTCGTTTTGAACAGCCTCTCCTCTATACTTTGCATAGCTAAACGGATTTACTTGCAAAGCACATTTATAATATTCTGCATAAAATACCATGATTTATCCTCCCGTATCCTTTATCGCCTTCACTATTAGTTTTCAATCCTTGTGCCAATTTAATTAATTTTAGCATCCATTACCACAAATTTGCTTTATATAATACAATGCAAAAGTATCACTAACCAAATGATGTATTTCCCTTGCATTTCTGCATTTAACAGCAGCACTTTTTAAACTGTCCAAATATTGTTCCGACATTTCTATACCCTTTTCCTCTTTATATTTCATCTGCATCTTTGATATAGACATTTCCATAATTTTTAATTTTGCATCTTCACTTAACTCATTAAATCCTATGACAACATCAAATCTATTAAAAATTGCATCGCCTAATTCTTTTCTAATTTCATCCTCATCTTTATAATTGGATGTACAAATAATAACCGACTTTTTTAGTTGCACTATATAATTCTGATCCTCAAAAATCCCTTCATCAAACAACTGATAAAATGCACTATGAAACGTAGGATGCGCCTTATCAAATTCATCTAACAAAATCACATTAGATTCCCGATCCAACAAATCTTTTGCAAAGCTCTTCTCATAATGTGCTCCGCCAAACAAATATGTTGAAAACTGATTATTTTGAAACATCGAAAATTGTTTTCTAAAAATTTTTTCTTCTAAACATGCGCTAATAAAATTAGCCGTTTCTGTCTTACCAATTCCAGAACTGCCATAAAACAGCATTACGACTGGTTTTTCCCTATCATTTAATGTTAATGGTAATAGCGCCTTCATTAATTGTGTCTTTACACTACTTTGTCCAATAACAATATTATTGTATTTTTCATGAATAACCTTTATCGTTTTTTCGGTTACTGTTCTATATTCCTGCGTTTCCACTATTGTATCGGGGTAAAGACGCTTAATTTGCTCACTAATCTGAAGTGGCGGATTATGTAAATATATATTTTTAACATCCATTTTTGCAAGGAAATTAGCAAAATTCAATATCACGTGTTCTCGTACTCCGGCATATTCCTGAGAACCCGCTACAAAGTTTTCTACTTTTACTTTCTCCACATTTTTTTCTTTATGTTCTTGTCCCTCTATTTGCACTAACATTTTACTAACATCAAGTTCCATTACCAAATCTGTCAATGTTCTATGTTTTTCTGGTATTTTATTTTGAAATTCCCTCTTAGAACCATAAAAAATATAGCTACTCATGCGACACTCCTGCAATTATGACATCATACACTGTGCACTCATCCACGGATTCTTCTATAACATCTCCCAATACCATTTCTGCTGAAACTCTTTCGGGTTTATTTATATAATTAAATTCATTTTCAATTTTCAGATTTTCCAAGTTTAATTTGCCAACTGGCACACCATAATATGTCAATTTCATCTTTAGAAAATCTGCCAAGTTGTAATTATTTCTAAAGGCATTAATATTAAAACGCAAAACAGACTTTTTATTTCCATCATCAACAATCATTTCATAATAACCTCGTTCTCCTAAAATTGCCTGATTCAACTTTTCCATATCAATAGGCATTTGTTCTTTAGGTACAATCGTCAAATAGGAACTAAACATTTTATACATAGTAAAGGAATTAGGATAAGGAGCCACAGTGACACTTTCAAACTTATAAACATTGTCATCTCCATTTGCTCTTGCAAGATAATCTGTCAACAAAGTATTCTGCAATTTACTATCAACGACTTTAGAAACTATAGAAGAATACCCCATATCACCTTTACCCTGAAAAGACGCTTTTAGCATCGATAAAATATTAATACCTCCTCCAATATCAGCCTCGATTTCTCCAATTATTTTCCCTAATCGCTCTTTATTTTCATCTGTAGACCAGTCAAGATGCCCTCCGTTGCGCATGTCCAAATAATCTTGTGCAGCTTCTTCATCAAAATATGGGATTTTAACCAAATTATCTGTCCTAAGTTCTTTACCCTGTTTCTTATCCGTCATATAAACTATCCTCCACAATTTTATAATCCTTATGGATTGCAAATTTCTCTACCATGCAAATATAAACTTATCAATTATTTTCAAGAATTACATAAGCATATAAATCTCATATTTAATTACACTATTCATGCTTTTCCCTATCTCCATATGGTGCCAGTGCCTCCGCCACCATAGACAAATCCTGCGGCATCTCATATGTATAAGCGCCCGTCTCATCCAAAGCCTTTATATCCTTCTTCCTCATCTCCCGATACACAACCTCCGCCAACGCACTCATAATCGCATTATATTTAGCCGTATCTTCAAACAAACTCTGATACGACTCCTGCGCCTCCATATATCCGTCCTGCGCTGCCGTACCAAACGCCTTAGGGAAAATACTTTCAACAAATATTTGCGGATCAGAGGACTGCGCCATCTTTTTCAACTTCTTATCAGAAAGTAGCTTATCTCTCAACGCTGACAGAATAACCTTATCCCCTTCTGTAAAATTGCCCTTGAATTTTTCATTAATTTTTGCAATTACCTCATCCAACGGCGTTTTTTCATCCATCCCCTTGACACCTTTATGCTTTGCAGGCACATATACGGTCTTTGCCTCTTCCAAAGCAATTTCACCCTGAAACGTCTTTTGCAATTTATAATATTCCAGCTTTAGCTTACCCTCCAAGTCAATCAACTCCACAGGGTCTTTCGGCAATAAACCAATTAAGTATGAGCAGAATACATATTCCTTCTGCAACTCTTTATCAAACATCCGAAGGATTTGCGATATGTAGCTATACCATTTAATCAGGTTACGAATCTGTCTACGGAATTGGTATCTCTCATTCTGGGGCTTTTTGTTATAGCGGTTGGAAACTGGAAGTAAAATGCTGCTCATTCGCCCCATCGCCCTGTCATCCTGTCTACCTTTTTTGTAATATTCATCTGTAAAAGCTTTAATATCCTCATCCGAGTAAATACCATACGCCCGCAATTCTCTCTGTGTCTGATACAATAAGTCTGCGTTTACTTCTTCCTGCAAGAATGTTTCCTGAAAGAATGGCTGAAATGCGTCCTTTATATCCTCAGCCTTATTTACAAAATCTAATACAAAGGTATCTGTCTTGCCCTCGCAGGTGCGGTTCAGTCTGGATAAAGTCTGTACTGCTTTCACATTCTTTAACTTCTTATCTACAATCATCGTATGCAAAAGTGGCTCATCAAATCCTGTTTGGTACTTTTCCGCTACAATCAGCACATTAAAATTGTCATGGAACTCCACTTTTGTCTGATTCTCCGAAATATGGGAACCGTCTTTGCGTACATTCAGCTTGGATTCCGTATATTCCTCGCCCTTATCGTCAATCGCACCGGAAAAAGCCACCAAAATGTCCACATCATCATATTTCTTTTCTTCAATGTATCGTTTGATTTCGTGATAATAACGGACAGCAGCCAATCTGGATGATGTGATTACCATCATCTTTCCTTTGCCATCAATCTTATGCCTTGTGGTATCTCTGAATGTCTCCACAATAATCTGTGATTTCTGACTGATATTATAAGGATGCAACTCTTGATATTTACGGATGACCTTTGCCGCCCTGCTTGACGGAACATCGGGATTATCTACCATAGTCTTTGCAATTCTAAAACAAGTATTATAGGTCATGTAATTTTGAAGAACATCAAGAATAAACTTCTCCTCAATCGCCTGCCGCATACTATATACATGGAACGGATGAAAAGAGCCATCCTCCTGTTCCTGCCCAAACATTTCCAGAGTAGTAGCCTTTGGCGTAGCAGTAAAAGCAAAAAAGGATAAATTCTTATGTTTGCCTTGGGCAATCATTTCTTTTACAAGCCTGTCCTCCGGATCAACTTCCTCCTCCGCTAATCCTTCACGCTCTGCATACTCCCGCAAGGCTTCTTCCGTATCCGCCAATGCGGTCTTTAATTTAAGTGCCGAACTACCTGTCTGAGAAGAATGTGCTTCATCTACAATAACAGCAAAGCATCTGCCATTTGCCTTGTCAACTTCCGTATAAATTACCGGAAATTTTTGTAAAGTAGTAACAATAATACGCACACCGTTATTGATTGCATTTTTCAAATCCTGCGAATTTTTATCTTCTCCTATGGTTTCTATGGCACCTAACTTATGGTCAAATCCCGAAATTGTCTCCTGAAGCTGTGCGTCTAATATCGTTCGGTCTGTCACAACAATCACACTGGAAAATATCGGCTTATTACTCCCGTCAAAAAGTGATGCAAGACGGTATGCTGTCCACGCAATCGAATTGGATTTGCCGGAACCTGCGCTATGCTGAATCAAGTAATTTTTCCCTGCTCCATTTATCCGTACATCTGCAATAAGTTTCCGAACTACATCTAACTGATGGTAACGCGGGAATATCAATGTCTTCTTTCTCTGTAAATTGATAAACTTCTGGATAATATCCAACATACTGTCTTTCTGAAATATATTTTCCCAAAGATATGCCGTAGGATACCCATTCGGATTGGGCGGATTACCCGCTCCACCGTCAGAGCCAGCTCCATTAGAACCCTGATTAAAAGGTAAGAAATAGGTATCTTTCCCTGCCAGTTTCGTTGTCATCCAAACTTCCGTATGATCTACGCAAAAATACGCCAAAATTCTCTTATTAAATTGAAAACACAACTCCCTTGGATCTCTGTCATACATCCATTGAGTTTTAGCATTATCTACATTCTGCCCTGTGTACTGATTTTTTAATTCAAAAGCAAACACCGGAATCCCATTTACCACAAGCACCATATCCACCGACTTTTTCGTGTCTGCGGAATAATACCATTGTCTATAGCATTCCACTTCATTTTCCGCATACTGAATCCCTGCTGTATCATTCAATGCAGATTCGGGTTTAAAATAGCAGACTTTAAAGGTAATGCCTCTATGCTTGAATCCGTTTCGCAAGACATGCAGCACTCCGTCCATATCACAAGCATTATTAAAAGCAACACAGAATTTGCGCACAGGATCTATATCATTCTGCCGTTCAAATGCCGCCCACTCCCTCGGTTGAGTACGCTGAATAAAAGCAATCAGTTTATTCGGATATAAACCCAACTTGGGATTGTATGTTCCATTTCCCCGTGTATATCCACCTTCGGTTGATATAAGAAAAGCTTCAATATCTGATTCAAATTGTTTTTCTGTGGTAACTGTTATGCTCATGATTCTTCCTCCGCAATCCATTGTCTGAACTTATCCTGTAATAACTTTTTATCTGGTAAATAAAGTTTATATTGAGAAGCATAAATATTCGCATCTTTGGGCAGAGTAATCTCTACCAGTGCATCATTCGCTTCCCTACACATCAGAATGCCAATTGTCGGATTTTCTTCATCAAGTTTTTCATATCGGTCATAATAATTCACATACATCTGCATCTGTCCGATATCTTGATGCGTCAGCTTGTCTACTTTTAAATCAATCAAAACATAACAACGTAAAAGTCGATTATAAAAGACCAAATCCACATAATAATTGTCTTCATTAAAAGTAAATCGTTTCTGCCTTGCCTCAAAGAGATAACCTTTACCCAACTCAAGCAAAAACTTTTGAAGCTTATCGATGATAGCGGTTTCCAAATCGCTTTCAGAATATTCTGCTTTTTCCTCCAAGCCAAGAAATTCTAATACAGTTGGTTGTTTCACAATATCCTTTGGATTAGCAATTACATTTCCCTCTCTTGCCAATCGCATTACAGCATCCTTATCTCTGCTAAGTGCCAATCTTTCATACAAGCTGGAATTATATTGCCTTTGCAATGTTCTGATTCCCCATCCAGATTTAGCAGATTCTATCTCATAAAAACTTCGTTCCTCTTTATTTTCAATTCGCATAAGCTGTAAATAATGCGACCAAGACACAATAAATGGTGGATTTTCTTCCAATTGCCTAAACACTGTTTCAGTTTTTTCGATTGCAAATTGCCTAAACACTGTTTCGGCAATTCGATCTTCATAATTCAAATAAAAACGTCTGAAAAATTCTAAATTTGCCTTTGAAAACCCTCTGCCAAACTTTTCTGTTAAGTGATCAGACAAAGCCTTTATAACTTTTTTCCCATATTGAGCGCGCTCCTGCCCTTCCTGCTGTACCTCTACAATCCATTTGCCAAGTGAATAATATGTCATAAGCTGCACCAAGTTTACCTGTTTTGCAACAAGTTGTCTCGCATATTGTATTAAATCAATCGAATTTGCAATCAATGTATCCAACGACTGATTTGCTTCTATCATTTCATTTTTATTGTCCATCCAGTCTCCTTCCAATCTATTTCATGCTACGGATAAATACTGCACCTTATGCTTGCTATTCCTGTGGCACTTCTTTTTTTCCTGTGGCATATTCATATATTAGCATTTTTTTATATTCTTGTAGCTCTAAAACAAGTTTTTCTTTAGCCATAATTAATAAGTCAATCTCTTTGATTCTTGTATCCAAATAATCTGCGATTTCACATTGTTCTTCATAAGATGGAACTAAAACTTGAAAATCCAAAAATTTATCAGCTTGCAAACGCCAACGCCCGAATTCACTAACCCCTTGACCAAGACTATAAAATATCTTGTTAAAATAACACATTTGAAACATATATAAGTAATATCTTGAATTGCTTATGCTCTCATCATTCAACATGAATACTCTATAATCAGGACTTGTTACACCATTGTACTTAGAAACGTCAACCCAGCCAGTAAGCAAATCCATATGGTTCATTACAAACTCGCCAATATTAAGCATTTGATAATTGCTATAATCTGTTGCCATTTGTCCCTCATTTTTGCTAATATCTTTCGGCACTATACCTCGCTGTGTTACGGATAATACCGTCAATCCCGCCCGCCCGGCAATTACTTTCTTAATATGAAATACTCGGCGCAACTTTATTACTTTCCAATCCAGTGGTATTTCGCCATACCACTTTATACCACTTTGAATTCGCACCCTATCTTTTTTTAACCCATTTGTTATAACCTCTGTAATAATTCCTTCACGAAGCTTTTTATATCCGCCAATTGAATCTATAGTTTTCGAAATTACAGCATCTATTTTCTTGCATTTTTCATTTAAAAAGCATATTATTCGCCTTTTTTCTCTTTCACTCGGCTCTGGCAATGGGATTCTTTTCATACTATCCCATCTTGTTGTCCATAAATCAGCTACGATTCCATTCCCCCATCTATAAAACTCATCTGGAAAGAACTTAGAGCAAAGCATATAGTTATAATATTCAATATTCTCAACCATATGCGGCTGAAGTACTATATTTATTAAAGAGCATGATCCATCCTGTGGTGCAATACCGTATGCTCCACGTCTATCAGAACGACTGTTAATAACAAAGTCACCTTTTTTAACCAACTTCCGATTATATCTATCATCTGACCTCACAACCGATGCAAGCTGAGGTACGCATCATAAATATTCCCTATATTTGTTAAATTCCAACTTTGGGGGATATCTCCAATCCATTCGCAATTTCTATCTTTCATAGCTTGACTCATAATTAATCCTCCGTATGAAACAATATCTTTAATGATTCAGCTATTTCAGCTTCCAATCTCTCCAACCTTCTGGCAATTTCGCTGGCTGATTCCACCTTGGGAAATTTATAAAAATACCGCGTCATTGGAATTTCATATCCAACTTTAATTTTCTTTTTATCAATCCATGCATCCGGTATATATGGCAAAATTTCACGTTCAAAATATTTGTCAATTTCCTCCGAAAGTGGGATATTTTCTGTATCCCGCAGAGTAATATCAGGCTGTACCTTTCCATTTTTTATCACAAGATTACCGTCCTTATCTCTCATAGGACGTTCAACTACAACTTTATTATAGCCAAATTCTTCTGAGTCAAATATTTTGCTTACACAATATATCTCATTAACATTTCCATAAATAGCATTATTTTGATATTCACCATATGCTCTACTTATCAATTCTCTGCAAGCATCGGTAATATCACTACGTTTTGTACCAATTGCTCTACGTCTTATTTCAAAACAATGCGATGCATCTATTAATTGGACTTTCCCCGCTCTATGTGAAGGCTTATTTTTTCTCAAAATCCATATATATGTACCAATTCCTGTGTTCATGAACTGATTTGTTGACAATTGTATAATTGCATCCAACCAATCATTTTCTAATATATACTGCCTAATATTTGACGAACCACTACCTGCATCTCCTGAAAATAAAGCAGATGCATTCTGTATAATTGCCATCTTCCCATTCGGTGCAAGCTTAGAAAGCCCATTTAACACAAATAGTTGCTGTCCATCACTGATTTTAGGAAGTCCGGGCGCAAATCTGCCCTGTTCACCTCTTACAGCTTCTTCTTCCACCTTTTTCTGTTCGCGTTTCCAGTCAATTCCAAAAGGCGGATTGGAAATACAGTAATCAAATGTAAAACCTTCAAACTGATCGTCAGACAAGGTATCTCCGAACCTCATATTGTCCGGATCTCCACCCCGAATCATCATATCTGCTTTTGCTATCGCATAAGTAGAAGGATTAAACTCCTGTCCAAAACAGGTAACCTCTATATCGCTGTTCAAATCATGGATTCTCTCCTCCATACAGGAAAGCATCTGAGATGTTCCCATTGTCATATCATAGACTGTCATTCCGCCTGCGTCTAAATTAGCATCCGCAAGCAGCAAATCTGTCATAAGGTAAATAATATCCCTGCTGGTAAAATGTGCTCCTGCTTCCTCTCCAAATGACTCTGAAAATCGGCGCACTAAGTCTTCAAAAATATACCCACAATCCACAGCGCTGATTTTATCAGCACCTAAATACCCTTTTTCAGAATTAAACTCCTTAATAATCAGATATAATGTATTACTCTCCACCATTCTTTTGATAATATTATCAAAGTCAAACTTAGATAATACATCCTGCGCATTTGCAGAAAAACCGGCTAAATAGTCTTTAAAGTTTGTTTCTATATTATCCGGATCAGCTAAAAGCGTCTCAAATGTAAATTTACTTGTGTTATAAAACTGATAGCCGGATGCTCTTGTCAGAAAAGCATCAATGACCGCCAAATGCTTCACTTTTTCATACTGTGCAAGCACATTATCATGAGTAGGCAGTAAGCAATCATGAAATCTCTTGACTACTGTCATAGGTAAAATGACAAGTCCATATTCATGTGGCTTAAACGGTCCCCGAAGCATATCTGCCACATTCCAAATGACAGTCGCTTTTTCTGCTATATTAATTCCAACATCACTGATTTTATCGTTACTCATCCTTATCAGCTTCCTCCTGCGTTCTTTTATAATTTACTAAATCTGCAAAATCACAATCCAATTTTTCACATATACGCTCCAAAACAGATAAATTCACAGACTCTCCATTTGTCATTTTCGCCATAGTACTGGAACTTAACCCCGTACTTTTACATAAGTCACCCTTTTTCATACCCTTATCGATCAATAACTTCCATAGTCCGTTATAACTGATTGCCATAATATAGTTCCTCTTGCTTTCTACAAATCAGCGTTTCATAATAAACAATAGTTCTTATCAGAAGCGCCCTTTGCGCCATACATCCGATTATAAGAAGCTGTCCTTGCTTCTTATCGTATATTTTAAATCATATCATTATTTTCCCAAATAATCAATTTGAATATTCAAATACTGTAATTTAAAATTCAAATATTTTTCTACTTCAACGTCTCAATCAAAAGACTTAATGCTGCCGCTATTTCTTCATTTAATTTCTTTTCTCCTTCGCTCTTAGCATGTATATCAGCTATCTCATGCATAACATCTATAATGATATGTGCATCTTCTTTAGTCGGCTTATCTGCACTTCCATTATTTAAGACCAATTGCACGGATTTTAAGAAAATTATAGTAACCGAATATCGGTTTTCGTCAACATCAAAGTTATCTTTTATAAACCTAATTAAATATGCTGTTGACTTCAGCATTTGTGAAACCGTCATATTCTCTTTTCCATTTGTAGCAAGCACGGTACTACCCTGCAATTTCCCATGTGGAACCGCAAATAACTCTCTAATTCCTATTTTTTCCATAATGTCTTGCACACTTTTTTGCATCAGATTCCCTCCTTCAAATCATCATAAATACATAATACTCTTTTTCCAATGATAAATCAGCATATATATGATAAAAAGTAGCAAGAACTTTTTTATTTTGTTCCTGCTACTTTTTGCTCACAAGCAATAAATAATTTCTTCCCTCACAATCTCCTCTGCCCTCGCCCGAATGTTATTCATTCTCCGCACCCAAAGCATCTGATCCTGTGCCTTTAACTGCTCCGTCACTCCCTCCTGTTTTGTCATCTGCTCCACAAGTAAGTCAAATCTTTCCTCTGCCTGTTCCTGTATCATCAACAGATGTTTCTTTAATTCTCCAGATAACAGTAATCCCGAATAAATACCTCTCCTATGATTCTCCAAATAGGATTTCCTCATCAGTCCAAACTTCCTCAGCTCTCCCTCCGGATCAGGAATTAAGTTCGGTATCAAATAATCTCCACATTTTTCATACGTTAAATCCATAGTATTATCCTCTCTCTTTCTTATAAGCTAATATCATGTTTTTTATTAATTTTTTCTTTTTCCTGTGTATCTCTCTCACGCCCTAAATACTGCCTTATGTTTTTCAACTGCTTATCCGCTTCCGTCGCTTCCTTTTCTGCTGTCTGATATGTTTTCTTCAGTTTTGCCTTTTGCACTGTCATTGCATCATATTCCGCCTGCATCTTTTCCACATCTAGTGAAGCAGTCTTTATCCCATACCGTTTCAGCATATTTTCAGCGCCGCCAAACAGAATAATCTGTGTTTCATGGCTTCGGAAATAAGCATCCTGATCCGTCGCTTTCTCATATCCTCTCTGGTATTTCCTATTTGCCATATACTGTTTTACGTATTTTAGAATTTCCGCTTTGGCTTTCATCTCACGTTCCAAGTCTACGATTTCACTTCGTGTCGTTTTTGCTGTGGCATTTTTCTCTGCAATTTTCCGTTCCAGTTCCTCTACAGAACCGCCCTCTGCATAACTCGCTGCAGCAATCTTTAAATTCTGTATATCCGCCCAATGTTTTAACGCACCATTCTCCTGAAGCTTCTCCTGATCCGTATCAATCAAAGTACGCTTTGCATCCGGTCGCTTCGGAAAGGGAAATTTCTTTTTTACGGGAAATTTTTCCTGTGTCATTACACGTTTTTCAATCCGCTCTCTGATTGCTTCTTTCGTATATCCCACACCGAAATTACTTTCACTGACACGTGTAAATCGGCTCTGTCCCAATGCGCAAAATGACAGATATTTCAATGCATTGTCTCCAAAAATTTCCCCTTTTACCTCATATCCCTTTGTCTGCATCCGGCTGATAAAATCTTCATAGCTGTGTGCTTCACGAATGGCATTGTCCATATCAGATTTCATCTGCGCTTTCCATGAAGTTCCCGACTTTGCAATCTGCCACTCATAATGTGTCATGCCTTTTTGCCTTGCCGGAATAATAACCGACAATCCATGTTCTCTGCAAAGTTCATCTGACAGATTTCTAATATGACGATAAGTGCGCTTGCAGTCATTATATTTTTTATGTTCTACATTATCAACCGCACAGAAAATAATATGATTATGGCAGTGTTCCTTGTCTATATGCGTTGCAATAACGTAACTGTATTTATTTTCTAACAGCTTATCCGCCAGCTCCATTCCCACCTGATGAGCCATATCAAAATCCACTTCTCCGGGTGCAAATGACTGAATCAGATGAAACGCCTGCTTATCACCTATACCGGAAGACTTTGATAACGCATCCATAAAATCATAATGCGCTGTCTCTATCCCACAGGCAAAGGAATCTATCAAAATCTGTCCATCTGTTTTTTCCGGATTGCAGATATATTTTAATGCTTTCTGTACGGTTGCTTTGATAGCATGGATTCGTGTGTATGCCATACCTGTTTCATCAGCTCCTTTACTTCTTCTATGTCATCCTGATAAGTGTTACCCGTAGAACTTATCCTTGCCGCTATCTGGTTCAGGCTTTTGCTGATTCTGCTTAGATTGACATTGTAATCATGCAGTTCCGAGTAATCTACAAAATAAGTATATCCGTACAAAATCAAATGCCGAAGATAATCATTTTTGTTCCTGTACTCTGCATTTTTACATTTGGCATCTAAAATATTCTTCTCATCATCACTCAAGCGTAAAATAAGCTGGTTGTTTCGTTTTCGTTTTTCCATTCTCAACCTCCAACATTTTATAGATTGGTAAAAAATTGGTGCTATTGTTTTCTTGTTCCGCATTCTATATGCATTTCATAAGGGGTTAGGGGATTTTTCCCTTACAAGCGGATTGGATATCCATTTTGCAGATGTGTAAACGATGAAAAACCACCATTTGGATATCCGAATCCAGTGCTTGATATTCTACCAAAAACCTTAAACAAAAAGAGCAACAAGTCTAGAAACATATTTCCCGATTCCTTTGGACAGTTCCTAAAATCAGCCATTTCCCCAACTTATTGCCCTGTCTGCTAAAACTACTCTTATTTCTGCTATTTTTTCCTCAAAACAATTCCTCCAGCACATCTAACACATCTTCACTGATTTTTGGCAGATGATTGTCCACTTTTTCTGCCAATTTCCCCATTTCTACCGTAGGCAATGCAGTTTTCCCTCGCAGCAGGTTCCCCATCTCGCTTCTGAAACGCTTCCAATAGTTTTCAGATATCTCCGCTTTATTCTCTGCATCCGCATTTTCAAAGTAGCGGATAAGCGACTTGATTATGACTTTTGAATAAGTCTTCTCCACCGACCTGTTCATTGTCTGCATATAATCCCATGCTTTCCTATGTTCTTCTTTATCGAGATTGAAGCGGATGTTGATATTTTTTATCATGATGCCTTTCCTCTACTCTGTGTCCGTTTCAAGGTCTGTAACGCCAATACCTCATACCTCTTTGCCGTTGCACAGATATCCTGAATAATCACTACTTTGTCCACATCATATTCTGAAAAATTCTTTATTAAACAGCCGCCACCGCCTATTACATACAGTTTCATCAGATCGGGATTATAGCCATATTCCCGCAGTTTACTGAATACCTGTTTTACATAATCCTTTGCCACTTCTGAAATTGCCTGTATGTACCGTTCGGGAATATCGGCAGTTCCTTTCCGAAACACTTCCTCAATAATATGATCTGGAACCTCGCACTGACAGTTTCGCATAACCTCATTTTTTGCCTTTTTCATACACTGATACACGCCAAACTGCTCTGTGAAGATTTTGCCCGCTAAAGGTTTCCCATTCTGCATAAATGCCACATTCATTGTTCCATTGCCGATATCTGCCAGCACGGTATTTCCTCTGATATCCCCATCATAATTGATAAATGCGGCATATCCCTGTGGATGAATGGAAACATCTGCAATAACCACATGATAGGATTCTCCGTTATATTTGAAGCGTACATCCTTCTCACACAGCAGATATTCCCGAAAACTTTCTTTCTGTTCCTTTACCCAAAACAGCGGCACTCCGGCTGCCAAATGAAGAATTGCCTCATTTTTTCCTCTGAATTTGAGTTCCTCTGCAACAGCCGCAAGCGTTAAAATCCAATAATCCTCATCATTGATTTTCTGTACTTGAAACTCCTTATGCCCGCCGCCGATTCCGTATTCTTTTCCTTTGTACTCTAATGCGTTTGCTCCCAACTGCACCTCTTTTTCCACGCTGGCAGCAAAAGCCCTATGCGCCGTTTTCATGTTTCCATATCCATGATCCACGCCTAAAATCAATTTTCCGTTATAATATAATTCCTGCATAATACATTCCTCCAGTCTTTTTAACGTTTCTTACTACAATACGAGATTGCTTTCTATACCTCGTTTCTTCCATTACCGTACTCATAATAATTTACTTCCGCGCTGTAATAATTACTAATTGTGTTCGGCGCATTATAAAGTGCTGTCAGCAGATATGCCTTGATATTTGCTATATGAGTGGTAGTCTTTTCCATGCTGTCTAAGACATAACGGATATGCCCTGAATTGAGCTTTAGAAATTTCCCTTTGACTAACTCATATGGATAATCTACACCGCTGATACGAATACTTTTTCTTTGGACTGCCACTACATCTACGATGATTTCTACCAGCTCGTCCAACAATTCATACTGATATTTCATATCCGCTTTCAGAATCTCATAATCTATATTTTCTTTCACAATCTGCGTATAAATCTCTATCGCATCCATCTGATCCATATCTGTTTCTCCCTGATTGATGGATAGATAATCTTTATTAGTAATCTCTATGATATTCTTTGTATTTGTCTCCCCTTTCAGGGAGAGACCTGTCGCCTTTGAAGTCGTACCCTCCCTCTTTTCAGGGATGCCCCTCTCTCCTTCTACGGATAGAGGTATCTCCTTTGGCGGGGAGAGTGTATTTTCCTCAATCTCTTCCGGAAATGTTACTTCATACAGCCTTTGGGGAATTAACTCAATAAACAGCACATTATTCAAAATCTGTCCCCTTACTTGGATTGTTTTGAAGATACGTTTGATAATTCCCATTTTCTCAAGAGCTTTTACCGCCTCTGTTGCCTGCTTCTTTGACAATCCGAAAGTGTCTGCGATCTGATCATAGCTACGCTGTAGGTAATCATCACGGAATTTCTTTTTCATACCAATTAACCGTCCGCTTTCCTCATCCCGTTCTTCTTTTGGTCGATACCAATATACGATATCAGCTAAAATGTGAATCGCATTATTATGCGGCGCACCATTCGGGTATCTGATTGTCTTAAACCACACCATAGGAATTACATTTCCTGTAAAATTCATGGTTCCAACTTTATCCACAATGGGATTTCCTGTTGAATACCGGAATGTCTTTTTATATCCCATCCTTTCCCTCTTTCCGCAATT
Organism: Otoolea muris; assembly: GCF_943193115.1. Taxonomy (NCBI): domain Bacteria; kingdom Bacillati; phylum Bacillota; class Clostridia; order Lachnospirales; family Lachnospiraceae; genus Otoolea; species Otoolea muris. The sequence goes on along the minus strand of NZ_CALPCY010000055.1, from coordinate 10,353 downwards.
TATTATTTACTTCAAAGAGAGCCTTTGTTATACTGAAATTGCAGTTTGAGTATAGTAAGGCTCTGCTTTGCTTACTCCGAAATGCCCTTGTTACCAGCAGGGGCATTTTCTTTTATTCCTGCCATCTTGTCCAGCATATCCGCTACCTTTTCCTGCTCTGACGGATATAAATGTCCGTAAGTATTTAATGTGATCCGAATATCTTTATGTCCAAGACGTTCTTTAATAATCATAGGCTGGACCCCAAGATGTATGAGATAGGCGCAGCTTGAATGTCTCAGGTCGTGGACACGGATATATTTGACTCCCGCTTTATCCGCATGGCGTTTCATCACATGCTGTACCGCCTCCGGCACAACTGCAAAAATCCTTTCATCTGCGGGCAGCTTATACATAGATGCCATATATGCTTTTAACTCTTCCGCCAAAAATTCAGGAATAATCACCGTCCGCACAGATTCCCTTGTTTTAGGTTCTGTAATCTCGTCTTTTCCCTTATGCCGGAAATATGTCTTAGTAATAGATATTCTCCTGTTTACCGTGTCAATGTCCAATGCAGTGAGCGCTAGGGCTTCACCAATCCTGCATCCACTGTAAAACAGCAGATCAAACAAAACGTGATACTTACTCCCCAAGTCAAAAGTTTCGATAAAACAATTAAATTCATCTAATGTCCAAAATTGTAACTGCTTTTTATCTGCATCTGCCCTGCCCATGCGCTTTACTTTCGTGCAGGGATTATCTTTCAAGTTGTAAATCTTTGTAGCATGGGTAAATAGAGCTGTCATTTGATTTTGAAGCATACGCTGATAGGTTTCCTTAAATCCTTTGGACCGTATCTCGTTCTGCCACTGGATAATATCTGCTGGTGTAATGCCATCCATAGCCTTATTACCTAACAACGGAATAATATGATGTTCAATCATGTAACGCTTATTCCGAATCGTGCGCTGTTTCAACTCGCCGTCTTTATCCCTGAAATATACCTCTACAAAATCCGTCAGTTTCATGTTCATATCTGTTTTTGACGCCAACAGCGTATTGCGTTCCCATTCCAAGGCTTCTTTTTTACTCGCAAATCCCCGTTTCTTCTTATGTTTTTTCTTGCCCTGCCAGTCCTCCACCCATATCTGTGACGTCCATGTGCCTTTTTCCGTATCTTTAGATACTGCCATTCTACAATCACTCCCTCCTTTATCCGATATTTCTTTTTCCGAAGTAAAATCTTTCACTCCAATAGGTACGTGGTACTTTTGCCTGTACCGTCATATATCCGGCAGCCGCCAATTCTTCGTTAAGCTGACGGATAATGCGATACCCCTTCTGCTTTGACACGCCCAACTCCTGAGCGACATTATCAACAGTCATCATATAGTTTGTCTTTTCCATGTCAGTTCTCCTTTCGCATTATATTTTCTCTAATTACGCATTTCGTATTTAGATTGATCTTTTATTATTACTCATTGCGTATTTTGTCAATACTATTTTAAAATTATTTTTTGATATTTACGAATTGCATAATACGTTGTGCGGTGTTATAATATACAAGATAACTTTTCTATTTTTGTCACTAACGTGGCAATCAGTATACTGTATGAGGAAAATAGCATAAGGAAATGGATGAATTAATGGATAGAGATCAATTTAAGCTTATACACAGCGAACTAATTCAACAAGTTCAATGTATAGAAAATAATTTGAAGATAATATATGCCGCAATGTGCAAAGGAAATTTTAACAATAATTTAAAATCCGTTGAAAAGATGAACTTGGGTAAGATAGCGAGAGACCTTGAAGAACTCGACAATAGTGATGATATGCCTGAATTTTCTGAAGAAGAATACAACACGATAGATGAAATCAGGGAAATAAGAAATTATTGGTGTCATCAGTGTTACTTAGATTATATCTATATCGAAAATGATTATGAGCGGGAGAAAGCATTTCAAAAAGTTGCTAAAAAATTGCATTATGACGAATATAGGACATATGACTTATTTAAAAAAACGGAAGAAATGCGTTTGATTATTATAAGAAAATATAGATAATGTAGAGAATGTTTATGTTTATGAGAATGAAATAAAAAATTTGAACAGAAAGGAATACATATTTATGGGTTACGGTCAAAATCTAAAAGATATTTTAGACAACAAAGGCATGACAGTAAAGGAACTTGCGCTAAAAGCGAAAATCGCTCCCACAACGCTTTATTCGATTATCCAGCGAGACACTGCTATCCGTTTTGACACTGCACTTAGAATTTCTAATATATTGGATATCCCCATCAGTTCTATCTGCAAGGATAACCCCTATGACGATATCGAAACCTTACCAGCACTTCCGTCTGACAGCGAAAAGCGGAATATCAACAGTCACAAGAACGCCTATATATCAGATCGTACCGCCCGCATCTTGAAAAAGTTTGATTACACAGAACTGCCTATGGTGGATGAGTTGATTGCAGATTTATATGTACTGGACGATATCACCAGACGCGATCTGTTTGAATATGCTAAAATGCTGAAGAAAAATCATACTTCTCCCGAGAGAGCCGCTGATTTGAAGGATATAAAATAGAAATAGTATTACACTTAATACATCAACAAATATGGAAAGGGTAACATTATATTTTGTTATTGGTATATACATATGAATGAACATCTATATTTTCTTTATAATTGGTTTAAAGAAATTGATTGTGATAAAAATTTTCCTCACATTCTTTTTCTAAATGCCGACATAATAATTGTTAAAGATCATCTTAATCATTTAAGTCAAGATATAAGCCAGACTGACCCCTTTTACAGCAAAGAATTTATGCGTCTAAAAGACCGTTTATTTAATTCATTCGGTGTAAATCCTGCTATTCATGGGATGACATTTGGTTATATTACTTCCTTATATGAAAAACAAAAACATCCTTTCAATGATATATGGGATTATATTCACCCAAAAATCCAAAAGGTTTTCAAAGGACAATATCTCTCTGGATTCTATGCAGATGCGGCTGAAAATGCTTTTAAAGAAATCAACGCACGAACAAAACGCATATATGCAAATGCATGTCCAAATACTCCTATTCCGGACGGTGCCGCTGCAATGACAAGAGTATATTCTTCAAACAATCCCATTGTAGAATTTTGTGATAGACATACCGAGAGTGGACAAAATACTCAATTAGGTTTTATGAAAATGGCTGAAGGTGCTATGATTGCATTAAGAAATCCAGTTGCGCATGAGAATCTAAACATGTCCCAAGATGATGCAATGCGTCAACTCATGTTTGCAAGTATGATAATGTATAAGATTGACGAAGGTGTTATTCATTCGGGTATTACTGAACAAAAATAAAATATCGTAGCCATTTTGTAGCCACTTTAGTTCTCTAAAGTGGCTTTTCACATAAAAAGGCTTTCGGAGAAATCTCCGAAAGCCTTGATTTTGCTGAATAAATTGTAATTACTCGATGATAGTAACCACACGACCAGACCCAACAGTCCTACCACCCTCACGGATAGCGAAACGAAGACCCTGCTCCATAGCTACCGGATGGATCAGCTCTACCGTCATCTCTACGTTGTCGCCAGGCATGCACATCTCTGTGCCGGCCGGTAACTCGCAAACACCGGTAACGTCAGTGGTTCTGAAATAGAACTGCGGACGATAGTTGTTGAAGAACGGTGTATGACGGCCGCCCTCGTCTTTGGTCAGAACGTAAACCTGAGCCGTAAATTTCTTATGGCACTTTACGGAACCCGGTTTTACCAGACACTGGCCTCTCTGGATCTCGGTTCTCTGAACGCCGCGGAGCAGAGCGCCGATGTTGTCGCCGGCCTGAGCCTCGTCAAGCAGCTTGCGGAACATCTCAATACCGGTTACAACAACCTTACGGATATCCTCGTGGATACCAACGATCTCAACTTCGTCGGAAACGTGAAGCGTACCACGCTCTACACGGCCTGTGGCAACTGTACCGCGGCCGGTGATGGAGAATACGTCCTCTACAGGCATCAGGAACGGCTTATCCGTATCACGAACCGGATCCGGAATATAGCTGTCAACTGCATCCATCAGCTCAAGAACCTTGTCGCCCCACTCGCAGTTCGGATCCTCAAGAGCCTTTAATGCGGAACCCTGGATAACCGGCGTGTCGTCGCCCGGGAACTCGTACTCGTTCAGAAGCTCGCGGATCTCCATCTCTACCAGCTCAAGAAGCTCCTCGTCGTCAACCATATCGCACTTGTTCATGAATACTACGATATAGGGAACGCCTACCTGACGGGAAAGAAGGATGTGCTCTCTCGTCTGAGCCATAACGCCGTCTGTAGCAGCTACTACCAGGATAGCGCCGTCCATCTGAGCCGCGCCGGTAATCATGTTCTTTACATAGTCAGCATGGCCTGGGCAGTCAACGTGCGCATAGTGCCTCTTGTCTGTCTCATACTCAACGTGCGCGGTGGAGATCGTGATTCCACGCTCTCTCTCCTCCGGCGCTTTATCGATCATATCGAATGCAACAGCCTCGCCGGTACCCTTTCTCTCGTGGAGAGTCTTGGTGATAGCGGCTGTCAGTGTCGTCTTACCATGGTCAACGTGTCCGATGGTACCAATGTTGCAATGCGGTTTGGTTCTTTCAAACTTTGCTTTTGCCATTTTATATCGTTCCTCCTTAATCTGCGCCCACTAAGGCTTATAATTTATGTTAGGCTGTCTCTTATTATATTCGATTAGAACACATTTTTCAAGCCTATATTTACCTTTCCGGGCAGTTTTTGGGCCCGGAAAGGATTTTTAATGATACGATTGGTTGTTTATTTGTAACAGTCCGGTTTTTCTGAACTGTTATGTTTATTTCTCGCTCTTTCCTGCCAGAACCTTCTCCTGTACGCTCTTGGGCACCTGCTCATATTTCTCAAAGAACATGGAGTAGTTGCCGCGTCCCTGTGTCCTGGAACGCAGGTCTGTGGAATAGCCGAACATCTCGGCAAGCGGAACGTATGCTTTTACCATCTTGCCGCCTCCGATATCCTCCATACCCTCAATGCGTCCGCGGCGGGAGTTGATGTCTCCGATGATATCGCCCATATATTCTTCCGGCATGGTTACTTCCACCTTCATGATCGGCTCAAGGAGAATCGGGTTCGCCTTGCGCATGGCATCCTTGAACGCCATGGAGCCTGCGATGTGGAAGGCCATCTCAGAGGAGTCAACCTCATGATAGGAGCCGTCGAATACATTGGCATGAACGCCCAGCACCGGATATCCGCCGAGAATACCGGCCTTGGTGGCCTCCTCGATACCCTCGCCGACCGCCGGGATATATTCCTTCGGAATTGCGCCGCCGACAACGGTGGACTCGAACTTAAAGGTTTCCTCGCCGTTCGGATCCATGGGCTCGAAGTGAACCTTACAGTGTCCGTACTGACCGCGTCCGCCGGACTGCTTCGCATACTTGCTGTCAACATCCACAGCCTTGGTAAAGGTTTCTTTATAGGCAACCTGCGGCGCTCCGACATTCGCCTCCACATGGAACTCGCGGAGCAGACGGTCTACGATAATCTCCAGATGAAGCTCGCCCATGCCGGCGATGATCGTCTGTCCTGTCTCCTTGTTCGTGTAAGCGCGGAAGGTCGGATCCTCCTCGGCCAGCTTTGCGAGGGCCTCGCCCATCTTATCCTGGCCCGCCTTGGTCTTGGGCTCAATCGCGATGTCAATAACCGGCTCCGGGAATTCCATGGATTCCAGAATAACCGGATGCTGCTCGTCGCAGATCGTGTCGCCTGTTGTGGACAGCTTAAATCCAATCGCCGCCGCAATATCGCCGGAATACACCTTATCTAATTCCTGACGCTTGTTGGCATGCATCTGCAGGATACGGCCAACGCGCTCCTTCTTGCCTTTTGTGGCGTTTAACACATAGGAACCGGAATTGAGCGTGCCGGAGTACACACGGAAATATGCCAGCTTGCCCACAAAGGGATCGGTCATAATCTTAAATACAAGCGCGGAGAACGGCTCCTCGTCAGAGGAATGCCTTTCTGTCTCATTTCCGTCCAGATCCGTTCCTTTGATGGAAGGGATGTCCAGCGGAGAGGGCATAAACTCAATCACAGCGTCCAGAAGCTTCTGTACGCCCTTATTTCTGTACGCCGTTCCGCAGCATACCGGAATCGCCTGGCACTCGCAGGTGGCCTTTCTCAGAACCTTTTTAAGCTCCTCGTTGGAAGGCTCCTCGCCCTCCAGATACTGCATCATCAGCTCGTCGTCCAGCTCACAGATCTTTTCTACCAGCTCGGTGCGGTACAGTTCTGCGTCATCGGCCATATCCTCCGGGATATCGGTGATGGAAATATCATCGCCCTTATCATCATTATAGATGTAGGCCTTCATATCGAACAGGTCAATGATTCCTTTGAAATCATCCTCCTTGCCGATCGGAAGCTGTAAGCAGATGGCGTTCTTGCCGAGTCTTGTGCGGATCTGATCCACGGTCCCGTAGAAATTCGCGCCCAGAATGTCCATCTTATTGATGAACGCCATACGGGGTACATTGTACGTGTCCGCCTGACGCCATACATTCTCAGACTGCGGCTCCACTCCGCCCTTGGCGCAGAATACGCCCACCGCGCCGTCAAGCACGCGCAGGGAACGCTCTACCTCAACCGTAAAGTCAACGTGGCCTGGAGTATCGATGATGTTGATGCGGTGCTCCAGAGCGCCTTCCTTGGGCTTGCAGTTTTCCTGCTGCGTCCAGTGGCAGGTGGTGGCTGCGGATGTGATTGTGATACCTCTCTCCTGCTCCTGGGCCATCCAGTCCATGGTAGCGGTTCCTTCGTGCGTATCGCCAATCTTATAGTTTACGCCGGTATAATAGAGGATTCGCTCGGTCGTCGTCGTCTTGCCGGCGTCGATATGAGCCATAATACCGATATTTCTGGTTCTTTCTAACGGATATTCTCTTTCAGCCAAAGCTTTTTCCTCCTATTAGAATCTGTAGTGGGCAAACGCCTTGTTGGCCTCTGCCATCTTATGCATATCTTCCTTCTTCTTTACAGACGCGCCTGTATTGTTCGCCGCATCCATAATCTCCTTCGCAAGCCTCTCCTCCTGCGTCTTCTCGCCTCTCTTACGTGAGAACATCGTAAGCCAGCGAAGGGCAAGGGCCTGCCGTCTCTCCGGCTTTACCTCGATCGGCACCTGATAGGTGGCGCCGCCGATACGTTTTGCCTTAACCTCGAGCACAGGCATGATATTATTCATGGCGCTCTCAAATACCTCAACCGCGTCCTTGCCTGTGTCGGCAGCTACGCGCTCAAATGCGCCGTATACAATCTTCTGCGCAATCCCTTTTTTGCCGTCCAGCATGATGTTGTTGATTAATTTGGTAACAACCTTATTGTTGTACAGCGGATCTGCTAATACGTCTCTTTTCTGAGTATGTCCTTTACGTGGCACGTTACTTCCCTCCTTAATATCCGCCCCGGCCAGGGCCCGGGCTTTTCATTAGATCTCAGGTACTCGCATGAATCGCCTGGCAGGTATTCCTCTTAAAGCCAGCGCCTCCTTACCAATGAAAGCGCCGCTCAAGTCCAGGCAATCTCCCGCGTTTCGTGCTGGTTCTATGATTCCCTGCAACCCACAGGATCAATATCAAAGTCCGGCACTGCAATTCTAAATATCCAAGAATCTTACCTGAATGATTATTTCTTATCTTTCGGCCTCTTTGCACCGTACTTGGAACGGGCCTGCTTTCTGTTGGCTACGCCTGCAGTATCAAGAGTACCTCTGATGATGTGGTATCTTGTACCCGGAAGGTCCTTCACACGGCCGCCACGGATCAGAACAACGCTGTGCTCCTGTAAGTTATGTCCCTCGCCCGGGATATAGCTTGTCACTTCGATTCCATTGGAAAGACGAACCCTGGCGATCTTTCTGAGAGCTGAGTTCGGCTTCTTCGGCGTAGCAGTCTTAACGGCTGTGCAAACGCCTCTCTTCTGCGGTGCGGAAGCGTTGATAGCTCTCTTCTGTAAAGAGTTGTATCCCTTCTGCAGGGCAGGAGCAGTCGATTTTTTTTCAGATGTCTGTCTTCCCTTTCTTACTAACTGGTTAAATGTTGGCATCCTTTTCACCTCCTGTGATATTGTCTGTGGTTGCTTTATAAGCTTTTTGCATGCGTGGAGAACCTCTGATTTTGCACGCTTTCTTATTATATCCAGTTTGTTTGAGGGTGTCAAGGGATAAAATAGAAAGTTTTGTTACTTTATTTTGGGGGAATTGGTGGTCATGGCTTAGCTGAATGAGGCGTGAATATATTCTGCCTGAAATGGGGCGTGAAAAGGACGCCAGGGACAGCGTCTGTATCCAACGGAACCCCGCTTCCGCTCGGAGAAAAGCGCAGCGGACGCTAAGCGCCGGCGGTTTTCTACGGATTCCTTATGGATACAGACGCTGTCCCTGGCTGTGTTACTGGCAGGCTATAGGCTGGTTGGTTGTTCGCCGGTACTGCTTTAGCGGATAAAGCAGACGCCATATAGTAATTATTGCGCGCCTGAAAGCGCATTATGATTTATGCCGGCCGGATTTCTCCGCAGGCTATCATCGGCCCGGGATTTCCGGAGGGCTGGGTGGTAAAGTCATCGGGATGCGCGTGGATAATGACGTATTTTCCGGTTATTTCTTCTATATTGAAGCGTTTGTCGTAGAAGGCCGTCCAGGCGTAGCCCTGATTTCCGAGAAGGGGGAGCAGATCGCCTGCGTGGCCGGGGTGGGGCTGGTTTGCAGGGTTGAAATGGCCGTTGATATGGGAAAATTTGTCCTGGCAGCCGCTTCCGTTGTGTATATGCATGGCGTAGAAATTGGAGGAGTTCTGTATAGTTACGTTGGGGAGGCCGAATATCTCTGCCTCTACCAGAACGCCCCCGTACGGCGTTTCATAAAATTTCACGAGGCCGGAGAGCTCCGGGGCCTCTGCGCTTCCCCGCACCCAGGCTGCGGCCCGGGGGGTTGTGTTTTGCAGAAGATAGATAAATGACAGACGTGGGGTGGGATTTTGCATAGGATGGAAATCCTTTTTCTTTTATGGTATGCGGCTGAGGGGAATAACGTGTTTTTCCCAACAAAACCATCCATTCGATACCGTTCTGGATAAAATTAATATACTCTTTCCAGCAGTCATATTAATTTCGGAACATGCCTTTCCCGGCCGTATCTCTGCCGTTCAGGACGTCCATATTGATCTGGTATGCGAAGCTGACTGTCTCTGTCTGTTCCTGTGAAATGCCCAAACCCGCAATCTTTCCTTCCGTATCCCGAATTGTTATAATTAAGCCCTTTTCAGCATAATAATCCTCGTAATGCGGCGTTATATCCCGACGCCTGAACGGCGCCTGGGCCAATAGTCTCGCACGCCTGAATTTTGAAACCTCTTCAATATCTTCGTCCGGCTTCAAAGAATTTTTCAGTTTTGAAGCATCCGCAAAAAATACGCCCCTGGTCTCTAAAAAATTGGCGCCAAGCGCCCTTGAATTCTCCTCCAGCGAAGCCCTCTCTTGTTTTGTCATGTTACTATAGATACGATACGCCATACTGTATGCGTCTTCCTGAGAGACTGTATTTCCTTTTGTCAAATATGTTCCCTTTTTTACCAGAAGCTCAGGGAATTCTTTCTCAAACCACTGAATGGTTTCAGTAAATCCCAAATCTAATTTTTCACTGACAAAATCGATATTATTCCAGCTATGATTACAGGAATAACAATATGCTGTATTATTATCTGCATAAAGATGCATAGATGGAGCCGTATCGTGATGAAACGGACAATTACACCTGTCGCTTCCCGAACCATCGTAGATGATTTTATTTAATTTTTCACAAACTTTGCGTATCGGTATTTCTCTTTTATATATTTTGAATAAGAATGAAACCAGATAAGGATAAAACCCAGAAATATATTCAACTTTACTTGCCGAAAGAATATGTCTTTATCAAAATAGTATTTTCGGAATGTCCACAGTGATAGCGAGCATCGGATTGTGTCAGCCACATTCCCAATTACAAATCTTTTTGAGAAAAAGATAGAATAACATCAAACGGTATGTTATAATTTTTGCGTTGCTCACCGAAACCTGGCAACAGGAAGGAGGTGTCGGCGTTGGATATTTTCATTTCTTTTTTAATCGCTGTTGCGGCTGGTGTAGCTTGCCACTACATCATCAAATGGTTAGACAGCAATGACAAGAGCAACAAATAACCTACTGGGTGCTTTGCCAGTATAAAACCTGAATCCGTGAAATTGGTTGTTTTATGAAGCCAATCCTAAATCTGATTGGCTTACTCTTGATAAATTGTCCTTCA
>NZ_CALPCY010000054.1:0-32273 GCF_943193115.1 Otoolea muris | reverse complement strand
AAATCCGATTTTCTGGGGAGCAGCCAGTGGGCTGAATATGATTCCGGAGGGGCCGGCCACTGGGTATATGATTATGATTCGATGGACAGGGAAGGGAACAAGACGTATTTCGGGGCTATGGTTGACCTGGCGAGGAGCGGGGAACCGTTTGATTATTGGGGGTTCATGTCTATAAACGGAGTGGACAGGATAAATATAAAGGTAACAAAGGAATACTGGGAGGAAATGACAAAGGATTTTATGCATATAGTGAGATATGCGGATCAATATGCGCCGCCATATATGACGTTTGAAGAGATATTCGGGACATCGTATGAGCAGGGGGATATGGTACAGTGAGAGTGAATCGAATAAAAAATGTAATCGTGTGGAGTTTGCTGGTTTCTGAGGTTTTGTATCTGTCAGGTTGCGAAAAAAGCTCCAAATTTAATATACCCTGTCATGTCCGGGCCGCGCTCCTTGAAAATTATATGGCGGAACCGGTTTCCAATTTAATTGGATATGTAACAGATGTCAGACAAAAATCCGATATTGAGACATACAGACATATCGATCATTTTCCGGATCTTATGGTATTTGCAGAGCCGGAGGAAGTAGAACTAATCCGGGAAATACATAACGAAATAGGGTTTACCGCAGAATATAAAGAGGGGAACAAAGAAACCTATGAATTTTACAGAAAAAAATATGAGCGGCTCCTGAGGGAAGGGCTGATTGTTTACAGAAAAGACGGGGAAAGCAGCATTATGGAAGACATATATGATTTGGAAGAGCTCGTGACAAACAGTCCTGACATGTATTTTTTTGATATGGATGAGGACGGCGCGCAGGAGCTGTGCATTGCAGATATAGCCGGGACATTCGTATGTAAATATGATCCCGAAACGGATGGTTATGTCTCCTGGTATGACAATATAACTTCAGGCGGATGCATATTGGGGAGCAGAAAGATAGGATATACCCATGATGACGATGAAGAATATCTCAACCAGATGGATGAGGATGGACAAATTGAAATAAGGGTCGAATATGCGGCGTTAATGCACCCCCAAAGATACATTGTATCTGTTCCAGGATATATGGAACGCCTTCAAAAGGGGCAGATACCTGAATCAATGAAAAGAAAGCTGTATTATGACAGGCATAATTATTTTGTACGTGTAACAGAAGAACAATATAGGGATCTGATCCAGGGACTCCATGAAGCAAGGGAACAGGCCGGTCAGCACACCGTACCGCTGTCATATTTTATAGAAGACATTGAAGATGAAGAATACCAGTCAAAATATAACCTTAATTATAAACCTGAACACAGATAAACAGGCCGTCTCACTGACAGATATGGAGACAGGAGTCTGACAGCACAACAGGAGGAAACACATGGCAGGATGGTTTGAAAACAACATGTCCGCGATCCGCGAATACCCCTTTGACTTTGACTGCTACCTTGAAGAGCGGCTGCGGGAGATAAACGACCTGGACGAGAGGCGCTTCACAAAGAAGCTCCTGCTGAACGGCCTGGGCCGGGTGATCGGGTGCATGGAAGAAAAATACAAAAAGCTGGAACAGCGCATCTTTGAAGAAATGGAGATCCGCGCAAACCAGTATGGGACAGTCATGACCATTGTCAGGCGGGAGCACTACGACCCGTCCAACGAAACGCTTTACCCGGTGATGGAGGCGGACTTAAAACCGGACAGCCTGTCAAAAGCCCTGTCAGACGACAGGCGCAGGTTCGTCGAAACCATCTTCTTAGAGGCGGACGACGCGGTGCAGCAGGCATTCGCCGCGGCCGGCCGCTTCCCGGGGAGCGGTACGCCCGGGGCGGGAGGGCGGATGTTCTGCGTGCGGCCCGCGGCGCGCTACAGGGAAGCGGTGGAACGGCTGTACCAGGTGTTCCAGGACAACCATATCCCATGGCAGACGGTCCATATGGGATACCTGGACAAATTTTATGACGTGTATGCCGAAGCCTCCGGCTGGGGCGGCCCCGGGACAGCCGGGGAAGGGCCGCTGCCGGAGGCTGTTTCCGTTGACTACGGGGAATACGCGCCGTACATACGCCGCTCCATGATCCCCCTCTGGAACATGGAACAGCTCCCCTTTGACAGCACGCAGTTCATGATCCCCTGCACGGACGGCATTTACTACGAGCACGAATTCCCGCTGCAGGGCCGCGGGGAAACGGACGGCTACCTGGCGCTCTCCAATGAGGACATCCTGGAGATCCGGCATGAAAAGAAAAAGATCATCCTCAAGACAAAAAAGGAGATCTTCGAGGGCTGGCGGATCCTGCATATGATCCAGAAGCCCGCCGCGCGCTCCCTGGACTATGACGCGCCCTTTTTAAGCAACCACAGGAAGGACAGCTTCATCCGCCGCTATGCGGAGCATAACGGGAGCCGCCTGATGACCAAAACCGATCTGTTCCGCCGGATCATGGAGCTGGATACCGGGGATTTCATCGAGGCGGCAGGCTATGAAATCACGGACTGCGCCGGGGAAACCCTGCTGGCCCCGGACATGAACTGGTTCGCGCGGGATGAGCTGTTCCCCATGGAGGGCCGTAAGACGCTGGCGCTGAAATTCAAAGAAAAAAAGCCGGGGCACTACTTAAATGGCAGCATGGCGCGCTTCGTCCTCTCCCAGCTCCAGATGGAGATCGGCGAATACCGCTGCGCCGGGATGCTTGAGGGAGGTATGCAATGAATTATGCGTGGGAAGCAGCCCTGGCGGCGGACCGGGCGGGGCTTGCAAGGGAAGCGGTCCGTTACGTCCCGGCGCGGGACGGGAGCCCTTATACGGAGATCGTACAGGAAACCATCAACAGCCGGGATATCGAACAAAACGAGGTCAGGCTCAATCCCCTGTACCGTTTTTCACGGGAATTTGCCGCCCTGTTTGACATAAACATAGCAGATTATGAGGCAAGCCGGCGGATCTTTTTCGATGCGTGCATGCAGTATTTTATCCGGCTTGACCTGCGCCAGGGGCTCTCCAGGCAGGAGTATGCCCTGCGCTTCCTCCTTGATGATTTGCTGGACGGGGTGTGCGGCAGCCAGGCGGGCGCTGTGATAAAGCGGTTCCCCAAAGAGAAGCTGCGCCGCCTGCTGAGGCTGGTATTAAAGCTGTACCGGTGCGGGAGCTCCATTTACCTGTTCAAAGAAGCCATGCGGCATATGTACCCGGATTCCCTGGTATACGCCGGCAATGAGGCGGCGCGCGAGGCGCTGGTCTATGTGGGGGTAAAGGAGAATGGGGAGGAACAGGAGAGGATTGAATTCCTGCGGGATATGTTCCTGCCGGTGTATTATGAGGTTTACCTGTTCTGGGATCACCATTTTGGGATCATGGACGTGGATGAGACGATGGAAATGGATGAGGTGGTATTGTTTTAGGCGCGCAGGTAAAAACGGGAATGGGTTGGACATATGGAGAAGGGAAGGAGACAGGGAATGAAGTACAAATTTAGCGTATGTTTGCTGGCATTGGCGCTGACAGCCTGCGGGAATCCGAAACAAAATGATACGGATGCAGGAACTGTAAGCCAGGCAGAAGTTTCACCGGATCAGCCGGATATATCTTCGGAAGGCGGGGAGCAGCAGGCGGACGCCCCGGAAATGGCGCTGGAAGGAGAGTGCGAAGAGGCTGCGCAGAGCGATTTAGAGAGAATCATTAAGGCAGAGGGCGGCAGCGAACCGCCGGCTGAGGTTCCGGCCAGCGAATTTGATTTTGAGGATATGGATTATCTGTTTCTTGTAAAAGAGGAGATGGATCGTTCGGACAACCGTCAAACCAAATGGTATGAGTACGCGCTGCTCGGCGGCCCGTATGATACATACGAAAAAGGCGCCGCGTGCTATATGGAAGTGAATTCCCTTTTTGAACGCTATCAGTATGACAGAAATTTTGACAGTATGAAAGAGAGATTTGGCGGGGACTACATGAAGCAGTATTACCAGCGGCATATAACGGCGTTTTCGCCGGAGGCAGACCGGATTCTGTTAAAGTCGTATATGAATCCGCCAAACAGGCAGAAGGCTCTGTATGAGGTTCATTACTACAGGGGGGAAACAGGCAGGCAATGGCCCCAATACTGGCATTCATACATATATCGCGACATTATATTCCCGGATCAGGTGAATTATACGAAGGGGATCCGGTTTGCCACCCTGAATGCCTGGTATTCATATGGCCGGCCGGACATTTTCTATAAGACCAATATTTTGTCCAATTACGATTACTGCCTGCTGAATGGGAGGCAATATAATATTTCAACGGAGACAGATGCAAAGGACACTGTATTTTATAAAGATGATATAAATCCCCAGGGAGATAGATGTCTTGGCATCTATTCGATTTCAGATAACAGTCTGGTATTTCAGTCGGAGGCGATCCCGAATTTTCCGCTTACAATTGAGATTCTGGACTCTGCCCTGATTGCCGGTTTCCTCATGGAATCATCCAGCGATTTGAAATATATTAAAATAGATATGGAAACCGGGGAGGCAAATGAGCTGCTTACATATCAGAGAGGGAGCTTTTCTCCGGACGGCAGATACCTGGCCTGCCCTGCCGTAACCGCGGACGGAAGAGGATTTTATATATATTCGGTGGAAACCGGGGAAGAGACGTTTATAAAAAGCTATGGAATAAAAACAGAGACGCCGGATGAATACCAGTTCTATAACAGCGGTGTCTATTGCTGGGTGAATAAGGACAAGATAGAGGAATTGAAAGGTCTGGCGCAGTTAAGTAAGGATCAGTTAAGGCAGTAACTATTTTATATGATTTACACCAGAGGATTAAGGCATGGATAAATACGGATACACAATCAAACCAAAGAAAGAACAAAGGCCGGCGCAGCTTTACCACAAACCGGACCTGGCGCTCATGACCACATTTCAGCTCCGTGAAATCTGCCGCCGGGAAAAGATCATCCAGGGCGTCGTGAACCCCATGGACAGGGAGGATCTGATCCGCGTGATCCTGCGCTACCGGGGCGCGGACGAATACTTCCTGATAAAAAAGCGCGACGAAGCCGGGCTGGCGGCCGCAGAGCGGGCCTTTAAGGAGTCTGTCCTCCGGGAGCGGCGGGATCTCCCTCTGACCTGCAGCTCCAGGATCGCAGCGTATAAGGGCTGCGCCATCCGCTTTTACGATGGGCTGACCCTGCCGTGGGAAGCGGATCTCGCAGGGACAAACGCATTCATCGTAAGCGGCGACATGACGGTGTGCGCGATCCTGAACCTGCTCCCCATGGGCCGGCGCAGGGACTGCCTGTACCTGACCATGGAGGCGGAATCCGTGTGCAGGGAGTCTGAGGTAAAAAACTACAGCCTGTACTGCATGGGGCGCAGGGAATCGGAGAAAATGTACCGGATCTATCACGGGAAATACGACTTCACGCCCGGGTACATGGAAGTATACCGCATCCCGCTCCTCGATTTCGAGGTAAGGGAGCCGGCCCGCCTCCCCATCCCGGCGGCCATGGATTTTGGGACATCAAACACCACAGCCGGGGTCTGGCTGGATCAGCAATACTTTGAAAAAATGGGCCTCAGGGACGGGGAGCGCGGGCTGCATATGAACCAGGCCAACTATGCGCTGTTCTGCGATACCGCCCGGGACTGGGAGGAGACGCCGCTGCTGCCGGACGGGCGGCTTAAAGACGGGGAGGAATACCAGGCCCTGATCATCGACTGCGGCGGCGGGACAACGGATCTGAGCTCCTGCCGGTTCCGCGTGTGGGACCGGCGCGCGGCGTACCGGATCGAGATCGACACCGCCTATGAAAACGGGGACACGGACTTCGGGGGGAACAATATCACCTGGCGCGTGATGCAGCTCATCAAGATCGCCCTCGTAAACCGCCTTTACCCGGGGGAGCTGAAACCTGTGCCCGAACTCCTGTCCGGCTTTGACCGGGACGTGTTCCGCTATGTGGACGAAAACGGCTGCGCGGCGCTGTACAGGGAGCTGGGAAGCGAATATGAAAAGGCGGGGCAGCGGATCCCGACCCGCTTCCGCGAATTTGAAAACCAGGGCCGCGCCGACTACTATAAAGTAAAAAACAACTTTTATCTCCTGTTCGGACTTGCGGAGAAAGTAAAAAAAGAATTCTACGGCCATGTGGGGACCCTCCGGATCGCGCTGTCCTCCGGCAGCGGGGAGGACGGCGCCGCGGACGCCGCCGCCCGCATACAGGCGGGCAAATGGACGCTGTCCGTCCGGGCCGGGCGCGGCCTGGAAACCATAAAGGAATTCCCGGACGTGGCGGTAAGCGTCTACGAGCTGGAGTTACTTCTGAAGGCGGACATATACGGCGTAATCCGGCGCTTCATGGAACCCATGTATGAGGAAAACGCGCTCGAGGACTATTCCATCATCCGGCTGACCGGCCAGCCGTGCCGGATCGGCATGTTCCGCGACGCCTTAAAGGAGTTCGTCCCGGGCAAGCTCATCCGCTTCCGGAGACAGGACAGCCCGGGCGGGGATCCGGCAAAGGACGCGGGCCTTAAGATGACATGTATACAGGGGGCCCTCCGGTACTTAAGGGACAGGCAGTACGGCTTTGCCGACATATCCATCCGCGCGGGGGAGCCGGCCGTGCCGTACCAGGTGACGGCGTACACCCATACCGGGGAGGAAACGGTGCTGATCCAAAGCTTAAAACGCAGCGCGCGCAGCGGGATCATTTCCAGGAACCTCGAGGATCTGACGCTGACGCTGTACTTAAAGGATCCGGAAGGCCGGGAGCGCTGCCAGTACGCATGCCGGAGCAGCCTGGCGGATTTTGAGGAAAAAACATATGAGGAGATCCGGGAGATATACGGGGAACACATCCTGCAGGCGGACACGGACGACATCGCCGGCCGGGAGGCGCGCTTCTTCGTCTGGGCAAAGCCGGGGGAATGGGCGTTTTGCGTCGTCCCGGTATACCGCGGGGACGGGAAGCTGTATTTGGGGAAGGAGGAGGCATTTTACTTTGAAAACGACGGGTGGATGCAGAACTTTTTTGACGGGACGAAGTGAGGAATGGTGAATAAGAAACGGTGAATAAAAAATGGTGAATAAGGAGAGGAAGGTATGGGAATGGGCGCGGGAGTTATGCAGAATATATATCCGCTATTTGAACGGAACCGGATCCTGAAAAAGGAGATGCTCTGGTCCCTGAGGGACTATGCCTTTGCGCACGCCGGGGTGGAGTACCAGGAATACGGGCAGGGGCTCCTGCGGGGGTGCGGCCTGAGCGTGCAGGGGGAGGAGATAGCCGTCCGCCCCGGGCTCCTGAAATATGGCCAGGCTGTGTGTATCATGATGGAGGAAACCAGGATCCCGTTCGGGGCGGCGCAGGAAATGCGGTATTTACATATGGCCGTGCGGGAGGACAGGAGCGCCCCGGACTACATCGCTTACCGGATGGAGCTTGCGCTGTCAGGGGAGGAGAAGAAAGACGATGGGGTGTTTGAGATGTGCCGTTTCCATCTAAGGAAGGGGGCGGCGCTGCGCACGGAGTATAAGAGCTTTGCGGATATGGAGACGGAATACGACACCATTGACGTGACGCATGCGGACTGGGGAGGGCTGGGAGGAAAGAGCCTGGCCCCGGCGGTGACGCGGCGGTTTGCGGAGGAGATCCTGTCAGAGCGTGGGAGCCGTGAGGAGGATCGGGCGTTTGCAATGCACTGCCTCTGCGAAGCGGGAGCCATGCCGGCCCGGGCGCTGGCGGCGTATGCGGCGGGGCGTATGGGGGGAGAGATGGCTGAATATATGGACATGCGGAAGGTGTATGGGGCGCTGAGGCGCATCCTGGAGCAGTCCGGGCGGGGAGAGGAGCGGACGGGAGGCCGGAGGGAGAGGAGGCGGATTATGGTGGATTAACACACACGGAGCTGGCCACAGGGTTTCCGGCCGGATGCAATAAAATGTAACAGGACATAAGGACGTATAAAGAGGAATATGTCAGAATTATTAATAAAATCCAGGATCGATTTTGCCTTTAAGGAGATCATGATGGACGAACAGGCGCGGATCGGCTTTTTGTCAGCCATGCTCCGGCTGAATCCGGCGGATATCCGGGGAAGCGCGGGTGCGGAATGTGGGCCTGATAAAGTTTCACGAGGATGAAAAGCAGGGGATCAGCCGTGACCGACAGAAGATGTTGGTGATTTATTATGAGCGATATTGGTTCTGAGAACACCATTTTAGGATCATCGCTGTGGATGAGACGATGGAAATGGAAGAAATGGTTCTGTTCTGAGGGAGGAAGGATATGGCCAAATGGTTTGAAAACAATATGTCCGCAGTCCGGGAGTACCCGTTTGATTTTGAGCGCTATATGGAGCAGCGCCTGCGGGAGATTGACAACCTGGATGAACGGCGTTTTATGAAGGAAATCCTGCTGCAGGGGCTTGGAAGCGCGGTGCAGTTCATGGAGGAAAAATACAGAAAGCTGGAGAGGCGCGTCTATGACGAATATGAACCGCGCGC
Source organism: Otoolea muris (assembly GCF_943193115.1). Taxonomy (NCBI): domain Bacteria; kingdom Bacillati; phylum Bacillota; class Clostridia; order Lachnospirales; family Lachnospiraceae; genus Otoolea; species Otoolea muris. The sequence goes on along the minus strand of NZ_CALPCY010000054.1, from coordinate 23,780 downwards.
CAACCAGTATGAGACGGTGATGACTATTGTGAAACGGGAACACTATGATCCGGCCAACAAAACGCTTTACCCGGTTGCGGACATGGATCTGGATCCGGAAAAGCTGGCAGAGGCCCTGTCGGAGGAGGGCCGTATCTTCCGGGGGACGATTTTCTTTGAAGGGGATGACGGGCGCCAGAGGGCTTTTGAGGAAACCGGCCGTTTTGCAGGCGTATCGGGCGGGGAGGCGGCGTTGTTCTGCGTAAAGCCGGCATCCCGCTACCGGGACAGGATTGAGCTGTTATACCGGATTTTCCAGGCAAACCACGCGCCGTGGCAGACGGTTCACACAGGGTATCTGGACAAGTTTTATGATGTCTTCCAGGCAGCGGGTAACACAGGAAATATCCCTTCTGAAGAAGGCGTGCGGCTGCCTTTAGGCGAAGCGCGGCTTTACTGCGGGGAATACACGGCGTTTGTGCGGCCTGACATGCTGCCGCTCTGGAACATGGAGTGGATCGCCTTTGACAGCGCGAATTTCATGGTTCCCCGTACGGACGGGATCTGTTATGAACATGAATTTTCCCTGGATGACAGAGAAGAGGGGGACGGCTACCTGATCCGCCCGAATGAGGATATCCTGGAAATCCGCCATGAGGGCAAAAAGATGATCCTTAAGTCAAAGATAGAGCTGTTTGAGGGATGGGAGGCGCTGCACATCATCCAGTGTCCGACCGTACGCTCCCCGGATTACGACGCTCCCTTTTTGACAAACCGCCGCCGCGACAGCTTTCTTTGCCGGTATGCGGAGAAAAGCGGGACGCCGCTGATGACAAAAACTGATTTGTTCCGGCGGATTATGGAACTGGATGTGCGTGAATTTATAGAGGTAACAGGATATGAGCTGAGCAGAGAGACAGGCGGCCCGGCGGCCCCGGGAATGAACTGGTTCGTGCAGGACGGGCTGTTCCCCATGGAAGGGCGCGCGACACTGGTGTTTAAGTTTAAGGAAAAGATGCCGGGACACTACTTAAACGGGAGTATGGCGCGCTTTGTCATTTCCCAGATGCAGATGGAGATAAGCGAGTACCGGTGCGTGGGTGTGCTGGTGTGAGCGCGGCGCTGCCCGCGCGCCTGCGGGGCGTTTACGGGGCGCGTTCATGGAGATTGGCGGATGCCGGGACAGAAAAAGGGGGATTAGGGAGGAAATGGGTTATAACGATTTGAAAATCGCCATCAAAAGAAGGAAAAAATTACAGCAGCGGGAACAGCAGACGGAACGGGAATACGAGTTTGAACCATTCAGGGCCGGGGAAGCGCTGGAGTTTGATCTGCCGGCCGGCTCGGCAAGGGCAGAGGAGCCGTTTATTAAACGCAGATATCCGCATCTCACCCGTCCGGCCGTTGTGTTTTGCATGCCGGGTGATCCGGCCGCGGATATCCTGTTCCAGGAAGGTGAGGAGAGGACGGCCGGAGAGAATGGGGCGGGGGATGAAAAGGAGGCGGTCAGGAACATGATCATGCGGCTGCACCCGGCCAATCCCTTTTACGGGGAGGGCGTGGAGGACGCGGGGCGGATGAAGGTGGAATGGTTTGACTTTGACAGCTTTGGGCTGGACGGGATGATCTATAATCTGATGTTTTTTACATCCGTCTGCGGGCGTCTGTGCAGCGGGAGCTTTCACTGTGAAAGCAGCCGCGCGGCCGCCTGGAAACCAGTTATTTTAAAGACATTTCAATCATTCAGGGAATGGGAGGATAAATATGAGGGCTGACAGGGTGGTAATAGAGCCGTTTGCGTACGATTCGATTGGTGAGCTGGAAATAAAAAAGGAGATTGGCAGCCATGCGACGGCCCGTGTAAGCGGGATTCTGGAAAAGGGGGCCGATGAGGGCCTGCTGGAACGCATTTCCCCGGATGAGACGGCGACGATAAAAGCAATATCCATGGATGGGGAGGAGACGGTGCTTTTCCGGGGACTGATTGAGAACATTTCACTAAAAACAGAGGCTGGTTTAAAGAGCCTCAAGTTTACGGCGATCAGCCATACCTGCCTGCTGGACAGGAAAAAACAGGCGCGCGTCTTCCAGGACACGGAGGCCAGCTTCCGGGATATTGCCAAATATATCGGGGAGGAAAACGGGGCCAGGGTTATCTGCACAGAAGGGAAAGAGGAGAAAACCGGCCGCCTGATCGTGCAGTACCAGGAAACAGACTGGGCGTTTTTAAAACGCATCGCTTCCATGATCCATACGGTTATCGTGGCCGATCACGGGAGCGGCCGGGTTTCATTTTCCCTGGGCATGCCGAAGCTGAAAAAGGGGGAGCTGGGGGACATCCTCTCCCAGGCCGTCCGGAGCCTGGACGGGGCGTGTCAGGCAGAGAGCGGGACGGCGTATCGAAAGGACGGGGCGCTTGTGTTTCAGGTGGAAACGCGGGAGGCGCTGGAGCTGTGTACGCCGGTCTATTTCCAGGGGCGGGACTGCGTGATTTGCAAGGCGACAGGCCGGCTTGAGGGGAAGGAGCTGATCCACGTCTATGAGCTGGCCCGGACAGGGGATATCCGTACAGCCGAACGGATGAATGCAGAAATCAGCGGGACATCCCTGGACGGGACGGTGTATGAGGTGTCAAACGACTGCCTTAAGGTCCGGTTCCCGGAGGATGTACATAAGCCGGCGGTCTGGTTTCCATATGCCACGGTTTACTCGTCCCCCGACGGCACAGGATGGTACTGCATGCCGGAAAAAGGGGATGCGGTCCGTGTCTATTTCCAGGATTTTGACGAGAGGAAGGCCGTGGCGTTTAACAGCATCCACTTAGCCTGCGGTTTGCGGGAGGAGCCGGAGATTCAGTATATCCGTTCCTCGCACGACAAGGAGATCCGGTTTGAGCCGTCAGCGATCCGGATCACGAACCATCAGGGAATATCCGTGGTTTTGGATGACAAGAAGGGGATTACGCTGGAGAGCGCGTCAGATATTGTGGCAATAGCAGGCGGGGATATTGATATCCAAAGCCAGAGGGAGCTGAATGTGACGGGGGACAAAGGGATTATGATACGGCAGGGGGATAACCGGATCGAGGTGAAGGACGGGATCCGGCAGGTAGCGCGGGAGATATGGCAGAGGTGAGTGAACGTATGTGATGGGGTCGCCGGGGAAATCTTCTATATCCAACGGAACCCCGCTTTCGCTCAGAGAAAAGCGCAGCGGACACTAAGGAACTGTCTCGAAAAGACCTCGCTAAGTGCCGGCGGTTTTCTATGGGTTCCTTATGGAAATAGAAGCTTCCCCCGGCTACGTTACTGGCAGGCGGTGAATCAGATTTTTAGAAATCAGGGAGAAAAGAATTGGATAAGATAAAGGAGCAGTTCCTGGCGCGGGTGTGGGAGGCGGCGGAGGATGTGTATAGGAAGCAGACTGCCTTGTTAAAGCAGCAGGAGGAGGCGCTGGAGGACGATACGGCGGGCAGGATGAGCGCGCGGATGGGGGAGCTGGCGGCTTTGTATGGGACTTTGCAGGAAAAACAGCCGAGGTATATGGTTATATCGTATATGCGTTCTTCCCTCGCGGACGGATATCCGTGGTACAGGCTTAATCTGTACGATGAGGACTATTTTGACTCGGATGGGGAGTGCGGCGTCTGGCTTGAGGTTCCGGCGCTTGCGCAGTGCCTTGGGCGTATTATGGATATGGTGGGGGAGGAATTCCGGAAGCAGACGCGGGTTGAGGAATATTACATGGATCCGGTTCTGAAGGCATATGGCGAAAAGCTGCATGGGTGGATGCTGGAGCATATTTATGAAATCACACGGAAACATCTGCTGATGGATCACTGGGAGCGTTTTTACAGCAAAAACAGGATGAATATTTTGATTGGCGATTACCGCAACCACGCGACGCGCGTCTTTGGCTGGGGTCTGGATGAAGGAGGCGGGGATTAGGCGATGGAATTCTTTTTAATAGGCCAGGACAGGCGGTATAAGAACCCGCCGGTTTTATACGATTTTGTACAGCGTTTCTATCCGAACCTGTTTTGCCCGGAGGAGTGCCGGCGCATACCGGATAAAAATGTGGTTTATGCACAGTCAGAGAGACCGCTTGATTTTCTTGATGTAATCAGCGGGCCTGTGTGCCTGGTTTCGGAGACCGTGAAGCGGGTTTTGCAGGCTTATGACGATACGATTGTATTTAAAATGTTTTTTATATTGAACACACTGGCCGACGAGGGAGCGCCGTACTATGCGCCTGTTTTGCCGAAGCTTGACTGTATCCGGCAGGAAGGCCGGGGCAGGGAGGCTTCGCTGGCCATTGACTGCAAAAAAACAGGGCGCAGCTATGTCTGCCGCGACGGAGGGGATGCGTTCCGGAACCGGCTGATTGTGAACCTGGATGTGGCGGAAAGCCTGCTGAGGCGTGATTTAAAGGGGATCGCCTATCAGCGTCTGGAGGGAAAAAGATGGCGGAATATATAGTAAGCGGGGCAAGGATGATCTGCGATAAGGGGGAATTTTCCTCTGTATTATCCATACCGTCGGGGAGAATGCGCGTGGGAGGAAAGCTGGCGGCGGGACGAAAGGACTGCGTCCCGCAGAAGCATGTCGCTCCTTTTGGAATGTGCTCGTCCGGGACATATCTCTGTTCCGGCAAGGCGAAACCGGGAGAGGAACATCCCTGCGTGCTGGATCTGATGGCTCACTATTATCTGACCGACGAGGAGGCTTCCATAACGGATCTGGCAGAGCAGATTGGCAGTTTAGAGAGCTGCAGGCGGCAGCTCCGCGACCTCATCAGCCTGAGCGTGAATGAGATGACAGGCATTCAGCATGAGAGAAGCAGACAGATGAATTATGCCTTAAGCGACCGGCTCTCAGAGCAGTACAGCGTGATCTGGCGCAAGACAGAGAATCTGTATGCGATGCGGCAGGCGGCGGGGGAGATAGCCCAGGCAGCCGCAGCGTTTGCGGAGACGGCGAGGCAGAATTGCGCGTATCTGAAAGAGGGATGTGCGGACGCGTCCCTCTGCCAGCGCCTGGACGCCGTTTGTGAAAAACAGAATCTGCTGATAAGCCAGGGCGCTGTGCTGTCCGGCCTGCCGGAGGCAGGGGGAAACCAGATGGTTACAACGGAATCCTTCCTGATCTGCCGGTGCGGCGGGGTGATCACATTTGAGAGCTCCGGACAATAAAGAGGGATATCAGGGGCGGAACGGACAGAGCTTCAGATTGTCCGGACAGAAGGAGAAAAGAAGGTTCTTGGAGAACGCGGTTTACAAAGGAGGTACGGGATGCAGTTAGTGAATGGTATTGGGGATGTGAAGGCTGAGGGGCCGTTCGCCTTTTTAGGGCTGAATGCCATGCGGATTGATGCGGGGGTGAATGATCACGGCAGGATGAGCCTGTCAGGCTTTATCAGGCAGGAGGACATGCCGGAACGTAATCTGTGCGGGGAGACGGTTACCGTGTGGGGAAGCGATGAAAAACGGCCGTTATTTTCAGGCGTGGTAAGCGGCGTTTCAGTGACGGAAACAGGCGGCCTGTGTGAGGCGTCGGTGGAATGCCGTTCCTTCACAGCGCTCCTGGATCAGGCCCCGTACAGCCGTTCCTTCCAGAATACGGAAAGACGGTACCGTGACCTGCTTGAAGAGGCGGGAAAAAGGTTTGGGGCAGAGAACCGGATTGTTGTTACCGCGCCGGAAGCGAAGAAGCGGACCGGGGTTCCGGTGATCCAGTACCATGAGACGGACTGGGAATTCCTGAAGCGGATGGCGGGCCGCCTCCACACGGTCATAGTGCCGGAGATTACATGGCCGCTGGCGCAGGTGAGCGTCGGCTGTGTGCAGGGAAAGCGGTATGAGCTGGAAGAGGGAGAGACAGAAGCCTGCGAGGAAAGCCTGGATCTGGGCCGTTTCCGGAGGTCGGGAAGCGGCAGGCCGGGAGCGGATTACCTGTCTTACCGCATCCGGACAGGGTGGGATTTTAACCTGTGCGACCGGATCCGGTTCCGGGGGCGGGAATGGCGTGTGGTTGAAACACATCTGTTTTCAGAGCGCGGCGCGCTAAAGCGCGAATATGTCCTGGGAGCGGAGGCAGGCTTCTGCCTGGAGGAAGGGTATAACCGGGCGATCCGCGGGGCATCGCTCCCGGGGCGCGTTATAGAGAGGAAAGAAGGGATGGTGCGGATCCATCTGGACATGGATCCTCAGCAGGAGCCGGGGGAAGCGCACTGGTACCCTTATACCCCTGTGACAGGGAATATCATGTACAGCGTGCCGGAAGCCGGGACGCGGGTTCTGCTGAACATAAAGAGCATGCGTGAGGAGGACGCGGCAGTGGGCTGCTGCGTGCGGATGGATCCGGTCTGCCCGCTGCCGGCGGACGTGAAGGCCATGTGGGCCGGGGGAAAGAAATACACCGCCGCGCCGGATTATATGGGGTTTGAGAGCGAAACCGGAGGCGCGCTGGACGGGGCTTTGATCCTGGATAATGAGCTGGGGATTGTAGCATATGCAAAAAGGGGGCTGCGGCTCCGCGCGAAAGGGGCGGTGATACTGGCCAGCGGGGGAAACGTAACGCTGTCGGGGGTAACGGGAACGAGGCTGTCGCACCCAAAGGCGAAGGAGGAGCAGGCATGGATCGCCATGGACTGCGGCCGGATGCGGATGGCCGGAAGTTTTATGGAGCACAGCGCAATGGCGGCCAGTGAGGAAGCGCCGCGTTCAGGGAAGGACGGGCCGCCGGCGTTCCCGGGAATGCAGCCGCCGGACAGCCTGTCCCAGATCCCGCAGTCGAATAAGTCGGATATAAGGCGGGAGCTGGAACCGAAAGGGGATGCTTACAATTCTGTGCCTGGGATGGCGGGTGAAGGCGGAGGCGGGAAGGTGAAGCAATTGAAGGAGCGGATTGATACGGAGGATGAGGGAGTAGTAGAAAAGGAGGCTTATATTTATGCGGGGGGACATTATTCTCACGGAGAAGTGCGGGGCGGAGCAACATTTGTGACATCAAATTACGGTATCTATTTAAACACTGTATTTGGGGAAGACAGCATATACAGAAGAAGTGAACCTGTTATTGATGAAGAAACAGGGGAACGGAGATATTATGTGGATGAGCTATATAACAGGAGTGTGGAAAGCCTGGCAAACATGATCGGCTGCTTAGATATCCTGAGTTCATGGGAAAAGACGGATGACTGCAAAATTATTGTCTTTAACAGTAAGGCCAAAGACGGTCCTTATCAGTTGGTACGCCGGGGAAGAGAAGTCAAAATGAGACTGTATATGAAGATAAATGCATATGAGAAATGGAGCAATGAGGATCCGAATGTGAGAAGCGTAAAGCCATATGAAAATGAGGAGAAGGAGGAAGAGAAAAAAGGGTGGTTTGGTAAAAGAAAGGACGAATCGACAGGAGAAGATTACAGGAATTATACGTTTTATGACTTTATTATGGCTGGAATTCATAAATGGGAAGGACTCTATGAGAATCAGTACCAGACATATAAGGAGCATTGGTGGGAAGATGGAATAAGGCTTTGTTATGATGATTTTGGACTGGACGGCGCTGTAAATGTAAAAATAGAGGTATGTTCGCCAACAGAGGAGCATCCGAAAGGAACGAGGGTTTATGTGTTTGATAACAGGGAGAAGCTAATTGATGAAAAAAAAGTTTATGATGAAGGGGCTGATAAAATGTTTGATATTGTAAAAAGCGATAATTGGCCGATGGTTTGGAACGAAGATAAATGGTCGATATTAAATGTCGGAACAGTATTATTATTTACCAGACAAAAAAGTGATGAGAAAAAACATGATTATTCTTATAAATCATCTCGCTTTTTAGCTATGATTTCACATGAATTTGGGCATGTTTGGGGATTGAGGGATGCATACTTTAGGAAGAATGTGCCGGGCTGGCGTGAGGCAAAAGAAACGAAAGAGGTTAGCAAGGATAATATGATGCGAACAGACGGTGAAATACAACCTAATGATATAGAAATGATTCTTATGGCTTGGAAATATAATCAATCTCAACGTTATGCTGATTTTTATGGATCGAAATTTGAAAGTAAGTCTGAAGCTATTAAATACAGATCAAAAGAGGAATAAAGATGTCAAACAGAAAAGGGTTTCTTTTTATATTAATAGGCGTAATAGTGATTGTAACACTGTTTATAATCATTACAAGCAAAAAGAAGGATGATTTGACAGACGAACAGGCAATCGAACGTATCGAAGATATATATGAGCGAGAGCTATCTTCCAGCGAAGAACTCCAGGAACAGGTAAGGAATTTTTCTCTTCCCGCGAATGTGTTAAAGTTATTTCATGAAAATGAAGAACGACTCAATGCATTTGTCCAACATTCCTGTTGCAGTACCGAAATGGAGGATTCGCTTTCTGTAGAATATATAGATGGAAAGCGATGTTACTTCTATTCATCCAACATAAGCGGAGGGGATAAGGCAGAAATAAATAGTTTGACGGGAGATGATAAATATGAGTATATGATATTGTTTATGGATTATGCAATTGACAGCGGTCTTGTATTTCGTGACTGGATGCTTGATATCCATAGGCATAATCCTGTAAATGAAGAAAATGCAGCAGGAGGCGGCAGGTACTGGCCATCATTAAGTATTTCAATATACCGGGGATATGGGATGGAGATTTCTTTAGAATATTTTGCAAATCAGGCGACAGATAATTCGACAGAAGATTATGAAGAATCGGAAGGCTGTATAGTAGGAGGAGGTATAAAAAGAACGCGTATTAATTCAAACTGGTATTATTCGTATCATATATCTGAGATGAACAATGGCTGGAGGCCGGATCTCAAAGATCTGGCGTTTTCTGAGGAGTTTTATGCACGAAGAAGAACAACCGCTGTTATGCGCCATATTCTGACAGAGAACCTGCGGGGCTTTTTAAGATTGTATTGGGAATATGGTTTAGACTTTAAAGAAATATCCTGGTGGGATCTGGAAAGTTTAAGGTGGACGGAATGGTATATACCGGAGCCAGTATATTGAAATTCCTGTGGGGGCGCAGGATAGAGATGGATGTTTGCGCAGGATAAAATTATTGTGTATGTGACAGCCCGTCTGTTAATAGGTGGTAAGCGGCGTTTCAGTGACGGAAACAGGCGGCCAGTGAGGAAGCGGCGCGTTCAGGGAAGGACGAGCCGCCGGCGTTTCCGGGAATGCAGCCGCCGAACAGCCTGTCCCAGATCCCGCAGTCGAATAAGGCGGATATAAGGCGGGAGCTGGAACCGAAAGGGGATGCTTACAATTCCGTGCCGGGGCTGGCGGGTGAAGGCGGAGGCGGAAAGGTGAAGCAATTGAAGGAGCGGATTGATACGGAAGGGACGGAGCTGTGGAAAAGAAGGCTATTGTATATGTGGGGAGAGAGAAATTTAATGGAGAGGTGCGCGGTGGAAAAACCTTTATAACATCCCCGTACTATGCTTATCTGGATCGATTTTTTGATTGCGAAGAGAATTGTAAATACAAGTCAGAAGAGCCGATCATTGATGAGGAAACAGGGCTGCAGAGGTTTTATTATGACGAGGTGTATAACAGGAGCGTGGAAAGCCTTGCGAGGATGGCGGGTTATTTGGATCTGGTGAGTTCATGGGAGCAGACAGAGGATTGCAGAATTGTAGTGGTCAACAACGCGGCAAAGAACGGGCCTTACCAACTGGTACGGCGGGGGAGGGAAGTGAAAATGAAGCTGTATACTAAGATAAATGCATTTAATAAAGAGGATAATGAAGATCCAAATGTACGGATTATAAAGCCATATGAAAAGGAAGAGAAGGAGGAGAAAAAGGGATGGTTTGGCTTAAAAGAAAACGAATCTACAGGGGAAGATTACAGAAATTATACATTTTATGACTTTATCATGGCTGGAATTCACAAATGGGAAGGGGTTTATGAGAATCAATACCAAAAGTACAGGGAGGCATGGTGGAATAATGCAGTAACTATATGCTATGATGATTTTGGACTCGATGGGGCTGTTAGTGTAAAAATAGAGGTATGTTCGCCAACAGAGGAGCATCCGAAAGGAACGAGGGTTTATGTGTTTGATAACAGGGAGAAGCTAATTGATGAAAAAAAAGTTTATGCTGAAGGGGATGATGAAATGTTTGAAATTGTAAAAAGCGATAATTGGCCATGTGTAAGGGGCTCACAAGAAGATGGAAGATACATATGGTCGATATTAAATGTTGGGACAGTAATGCTATTTACCAGACAAAAAAGTGATGAGAAAAAACATGATTATTCTTATAAATCACCCCGTTTTTTAGCGATGATTTCACATGAGTTTGGACATGTCTGGGGATTGCATGATGCATACGATAAACCAGAGCACCCAGGATGGGATGGGGCAGAAAAAACGAAAGAGGTCAGCAAGGATAATATGATGCGCTCTGATAAGGTGATACAGCCAAATGACATAGAGATGATTCTGGAGGCCTGGAAGCATAATAGGCGGCAGCTTTATTTTAACTATCGAAAAACAAATAAATCTGACGCTATAAAATATAGATAAGTTCCCGGAATTTTAAACCCGTTGACCATAGCCCAGTGTTTGGCTGAACATTGAAAGTAGATACCGTCCAGAGCGGAACAATAGAAATGAATTTTGAGAAAAAGCGCGCAGCTAACTGCCTCCTGCGCCGGACATGGTTTATAATGGTATTGCTTATTCACTAAAGTGGTTTGCTCAAAGGACTTCTTTTAGTCGGGAGGTCTTTAACAAAGCCCATGCATCAAGAGATGTTGACACATCATGATGAAGAAGAGGTGATAGTATCACATCTTGGATGAATGATATCTGCTGTCTTCAAATTTACAGTCCACTTTCCCGCGTTTGTTACAGCGTTTTGCAGAAGTCCTTGCATTGTATTCCAGCTTCCACTCTTTGCTGCTGCGCGGCGGGTCATTGAAGAGCTTTGGATTGTTTTTCATGACGAAATGGACAATCTTCCTACATTTGGCAGTTGAACAAGGATTTTCACATGCAACAGGTGACAGTGCCTCCAGCAAAGTTGGTTTTGGGGCATTTGATTTTTGTACTTCCCTTTGCGGGGAAATGCTTCATAGGAAACCAGCTATATAAGGAAGCCGATGGAATCATGCTTGGAAGTGGGGCTTAGGAAAGGGAAGACCGAGAGGTCGTTTCCCGAATCAGCGGCGGTGTATAATCGAAGGCGTCCCCGGCAATGGAAAGGCAGGTTGATGGGCCCGTTCCTGGTACAGAACAGTCAAGGAAAAGCAGCTTAAAAAGTTATAAAGCCGTTTACAGAGAACCGCCGGGATTATAAGATTGCAATAAAATCGCTCCCAATTAAAAATTCTGCATTGGCAGGGGCTGGAACGAATTGATTACATAATGAAAGATATGAAGCATCGCATTTTTTAGGAGGTTTGTCAAAAATTAAAAAATGGGGGGATTTATAAAAAAGGGGTTGGGGAAGTCGCATAAAATAAGGCTTAGAGATTCCAAAAGTATATTATAGATAAGAGGAGGTTGAAATGTCAGGTAAGAATAAAATTTACAGATTGTTTACAGGATGCATAGTTATAATCATATTCTTTTTAGTGTTAATGGAGAGAAAAAGCATAAAAAACAATTCTGCAGTGGAACAACCAGGAATTTCTGACAAAGATATATATGAGTACGAATTGTCCACAGATAAAGAACTTCAACAACAGGTGACGGATTTTTCACGTCCTGAAAGTGTATTGGAATTATTTCATGAACATGAAAATCGACTCGACAAATTTGCAGAACAGTGTTACATGAACAGAGTAATACATAATCATTTTTTTGTAAAATATATGAATGGGGAGAGGTTTTATTCCTGTTCATCAGGCACAAATTTGATGAGTGATGCAGATAAAGATACTGCAATTCAAAATGAAGAACATAGTTATATAACATCTTTTATGGATTACGCGATTGATAATGGAATTGTATTTCGTGACTGGATGCTTGATATTACCATGTATAGAAAAGTAAATGATGATGCGTACAAAGGAAGAGAAAAAGCCTCCGATGAACTGGAATTAAGAATTACGATATATGAGGGAGAACAGTTTATTCTGTCATTTCTGTATTCATCAGATAAAGATAAGGATTATACGGAGAAAGAATATGCCTATATGGGAGTATGTGGCGGAGGTCCGGTGGAAGGAAGAACTACACGGATCAATTCAAACTGGTATTATACTTATTCAGTAATGGCCAGAAGAGATGGCTGGGCCCCTGAGCTTAAAGATTTGGCATTTGCTGATGAATTTTATACGGATAGAAAAACAACTACGGTGACCAACAATTTTCTTCGGGAGAACCTACGCGGCTTTCTGCGCCTGTATTGGAAGTATGGCACAGACTTTACGAGGATAAGCTGGAGGGACTGGGAAGAGTTTAGATGGAATGAACCGTATAATCTGGAATGTGATATTCCATAAAAGGATAAGGCCTTTGTTGATATACAGAACTGTAGATTAGCAAAGGATCCCTGAAAAGAATAGGGGGAGCCGGCAGAGCGAAAGAGGAATAAAGATGTTAAACAGAAAGAATTTTCTTTTCATATTAACGGGAACATTTATCGTAACACTACTTATAGTATTTCTTTTTATTATAGGCATTATGGGAAAAAAGGAAGGTGATTTGGCGGAAGAAGAGACAGTCGAGAGTATTGATGAGATGTTTGAGCGTGAATTATTTTCTGATACAAAGCTGCAGGAGCAGGCGGGGGATTTCGCACTTCCCGCAAATTTATTAAAGCTGTTTCATGAACATGAAGAACAGCTTAATGCGTTTGCAAAGCAATGTTACTATAACCGGGTAAAGTGCGATTTTTTTTCTGTAAGATATATTGATGGAAAGAGAACGTATTCCTGTTCATCACTTATAAACCCTGAGAAAAACATACAAAAAGATACAGAGATCCAAAAGGAGGAGTATGATTATATAACATCGTTTATGGATTACGCGATCGCTAATGGGATTCCGTTTCGGGACTGGATGCTTGACATTCTCATTAATGACAGTAAGTATGAAGGCAAGCGGGATGGCAGATATGATCTGAAATTATCGATTACAATATACAAGACATATGGAATGGAAATTTTATTTAGATATTCATCCTGCCGGGAAAAGGATGATTCAGGAGAAGATTTTATTGATGGAGAAGACTGCAGCAGCTCAGGCAGATGGAAATCTGTACGGATTAATGAGAACTGGTATTATGAGTATTACATAATAGATGATACTGGAATATGGCATCCTGATTATGAAGATATGGCGTTTGCCGAATCACTGAGGGATAGAAAAACAACAACAGTTACAAAAAACTTTATCCGGGGAAGCCTGCAAGGTTTTCTGAGATTATACTGGAAGTATGGTACGGATTTTACGAAAATAAGGTGGATAGACTGGGATGAATTCAGATGGACCGAACCGTATGAATCGGAATTAATATATGAAATTCCGATGGGGGATGTGGAGCAGAGATAAATATTGGAACAGGATAAAAATATTTTAAAATCCGATAACCTTTAGCTAATAAGACATCGCGGTAATATAAGGTAGGGGATGCGGTTAATGAATGGTATTGGGGATGTGAAGGCCGAGGGGCCGTTCGTCTTTTTAGGGCTGAATGCCATGCGGATTGATGCAAGGGTGAATGATCACGGCAGGATGAGCCTGTCAGGCTTTATCAGGCAGGAGGACATGCCGGAACGTAACCTGTGCGGGGAGACGGTTACCGTGTGGGGAAGCGATGAAAAACGGCCGTTATTTTCAGGCGTGGTAAGCGGCGTTTCAGTGACAGAAACAGGCGGCCTGTGCGAGGCGTCGGTGGAATGCCGTTCCTTCACAGCGCTCCTGGATCAGGCCCCGTACAGCCGTTCCTTCCAGAATACGGAAAGACGGTACCGTGACCTGCTGGAAGAGGCGGGAAAAAGGTTTGGGGCAGAGAACCGGATTGTTGTTACCGCGCCGGAAGCGAAGAAGCGGACCGGGGTTCCGGTGATCCAGTACCATGAGACAGACTGGGAATTCCTGAAGCGGATGGCGGGCCGCCTCCACACAGTCATAGTGCCGGAGATTACATGGCCGCTGGCGCAGGCCAGCGTCGGCTGTGTGCAGGGAAAGCGGTATGAGCTGGAAGAGGGAGAGACAGAAGCCTGCGAGGAAAGCCTGGATCTGGGCCGTTTCCGGAGGTCGGGAAGCGGCAGGCCGGGAGCGGATTACCTGTCTTACCGCATCCGGACAGGGTGGGATTTTAACCTGTGCGGCCGGATCCGGTTCCGGGGGCGGGAATGGCGTGTGGTTGAAACACATCTGTTTTCAGAGCGCGGCGCGCTAAAGCGCGAATATGTCCTGGGAGCGGAGGCAGGCTTCTGCCTGGAGGAAGGGTATAACCGGGCGATCCGCGGGGCATCGCTCCCGGGGCGCGTCATAGAGAGGAAAGAAGGGATGGCGCGGCTCCATCTGGATATGGACCCGCAGCAGGAGCCAGAGGAAGCGCACTGGTACCCTTATACCCCTGTGACAGGGAATATCATGTACAGCGTGCCGGAAGCCGGGACGCGGGTTCTGCTGAACATAAAGAGCATGCGTGAGGAAGACGCGGCAGTGGGCTGCTGCGTGCGGATGGATCCGGTCTGCCCGCTGCCGGCGGACGTGAAGGCCATGTGGGCCGGGGGAAAGAAATACACCGCCGCGCCGGATTATATGGGGTTTGAGAGCGAAACCGGCGGCGCGCTGGACGGGGCTCTGATCCTGGACAATGAGCTGGGGATTGTAGCGTATGCAAAAAGGGGGCTGCGGCTCCGCGCGAAAGGGGCGGTGATACTGGCCAGCAGGGGAAACGTAACGCTGTCGGGGGTAACGGGAACGAGGCTGTCGCACCCAAAGGCGAAGGAGGAACAGGCATGGATCGCCATGGACTGCGGCCGGATGCGGATGGCCGGGAGTTTTATGGAGCACAGCGCGATGGCGGCCAGTGAGGAAGCGCCGCGTTCAGGGAAGGACGGGCCGCCGGCGTTCCCGGGAATGCAGCCGCCGGACAGCCTGTCCCAGATCCCGCAGTCGAATAAGTCGGATATAAGGCGGGAGCTGGAGCCGAAAGGGGATGCTTACAATTCTGTGCCGGGGCTGGCGGGTGAAGGCGGAGGCGGGAAGGTGAAGCAATTGAAGGAGAGGATTGATACGGAGGGGACGGAGCCTGTGGAAAAGAAGGCTATTGTATATGTGGGGGGAGAGAAATTTAATGGAGAGGTGCGCGGTGGAAAAACCTTTATAACATCCCCGTACTATGCTTATCTGGATCGATTTTTTGATTGCGAAGAGAATTGTAAATACAAGTCAGAAGAGCCGATCATTGATGAGGAAACAGGGCTGCAGAGGTTTTATTATGACGAGGTGTATAACAGGAGCGTGGAAAGCCTTGCAAGGATGGCGGGTTATCTGGATCTGGTGAGTTCATGGGAGCAGACAGAGGATTGCAGAATTGTAGTGGTCAACAACGCGGCAAAGAACGGGCCTTACCAACTGGTGCGGCGGGGGAGGGAGGTGAACATCAGGCTTTATACAAGAATATATGCATATAATGGGAACAGAGAAAGTTTAAAAGTGAAGGATATAAAGCCATTTGAAAATGAGGAGGAAGGGAAAGAAGGGTGGTTTGGTTCTAAAAAAGAAACCACAGGGGAAGATTATCGGAATTATACATTTTATGAGTTGCTTATAGCCGGAATTCAAAAATGGGAAGGGGTTTATGAAAATCAATATCAGAAATACAGAGAACCATGGTGGAATGATGCGACAACGATATGTTATGATGATTTTGGTCTGGATGGGGCTGTAAGTGTAAAGATAGAGGTCTGTGTGCCAACCGGGGAACATCCAAAGGGAAACAGGGTTTATATGTTTGATAACCGGGAAGGGCTGATTAATATGGATGTATATGATGATTATTCTGGTGAAAGATTTAGTATAGAAGAAAGTTATAATTGGTCGTTGCATTGGTCCTATGATAGATGGTCTATATTAAATGTTGGAACAGTATTATTATTTACTAGGCTAAAAAGTGATAAAAGAAAATACGATCGTTCTTATAAATCATCAGGATTCCTGTCAATGATCTCTCATGAGTTTGGACATGTCTGGGGATTGCATGATGCATACGACAAACCAGATAAAATGGGATGGAATGAAGCAGCAGAAACAAAAGAGGTCAGTAAAGATAATATAATGCGTTCAAATAAGAGAGTACAGCCCAATGATATAGAGATGATACTTGAGGCATGGAAGTATAACAAAAGTCAACGCTATGCGGACTTTTATTACAAACTTGAAATTATACCCAAGTCACAAGCCGTCAAATACAAAGAAAAAGGGGATTAAGGGTGTTAAAACGAAAACATATTTTTATAATATTAACAGGCGGTATATTTATAACATTCATTCTTTATTTTACAGGAATCACAGCAAAAAAGAATGATTCAGCTAAAGGACAGACAGTGGAATGTGTGGAAGCGATATATGAGAGGGAATTATTCGCTGATACAGAGCTGCAGCAGAGAGTGAGGGATTTTTCACTTCCTGCCAATATATTAAAGTTATTTCATGAACACGAAGAGCGTCTTAATATATTTGCAGAGCAGTGTTACATAAACAGAGTAATGGATGATTCCTTTTTTGTCAGGTATATTGACAGTGAAAGATTTTATTTCTGTTCATCTGATATATATCGAAGCAGTGATATACAAAAAGACCATGCGATTAAAGATGGGAAATATGATTATATAACCTCTTTTATGGATTATGCGGCTGACACTGGACTGGCGTACCGTGACTGGATGCTTGATATTGATATGTACAGAAAAATAAAAACAGGAGAGAATAATAAGGGAGAAAACGGCAGATATGATCTGGAATTAGAAATCCGTATATATAATGGAAAAGGATTCGTAGTATCCTTTTGCTATTATTCAAATGCAGAAAAAGATTATTCAGATCAATCCCTTAAAATAGGTATGTGCGATGATTATGCAGCCAGTAAAAAACGCACAAGAATTAACGCAAACTGGTATTATGAATATACAGTGATGCTCGAAAAAGGTTACTGGCTCCCTGAGTTTGAGGATCTGGCATTTGTTGAAGGGTTTTATTCAAAAAGGGAAACTACTACAATAATGAAGCGTTTTTTGACAGAAAACCTGCGCTGCTTTCTGCGTCTGTATTGGAAGTATGGTACAGATTTTACGAGGATAAGCTGGAGGGACTGGGAAGAGTTTAGATGGAATGAACCGTATAATCTGGAATGAGATATTCTATAAAAGGATAAGACTTTTGTTGATAAATAGAACTGTAGATTAGCAAAGAATCCCTGAAAAGAATAGGGGGAGCCGGCAGAGCGAAAGAGGAATAAAGATGTTAAACAGAAAGAATTTTCTTTTCATATTAACGGGAATATTTATCGTAACACTACTTTTAATCACACAGGCTATAAGCAAAAAGGATGACCTGACAGAAGAAAAGGCAATCGAACGTATCGAAGATATATATGAGCGCGAACTATCTTCCGGCGAAGAACTCCAGGAGCAGGTAAGGAATTTTTCTGTTCCCGCAAATGTGTTAAAGTTATTTCATGAAAATGAAGAACGACTCAATGCATTTGTCCAACATTCCTGTTGCAGTACCGAAATGGAGGATTCGCTTTCTGTAGAATATATAGATGGAAAGCGATGTTACTTCTATTCATCCAGTATAAGTGGAGGGAATAAGGCAGAAATAAATAGTTTGACGGGAGATGATAAATATGAGTATATGATATTGTTTATGGATTATGCAATTGACAGCGGTCTTGTATTTCGTGACTGGATGCTTGATATCCATAGGCATAATCCTGTAAATGAAGAAAATGCAGCAGGAGGCGGCAGGTACTGGCCATCATTGAGTATTTCAATATACCGGGGATATGGGATGGAGATTTCTTTAGAATATTTTGCAAATCAGGCGACAGATAATTCGGAAGAAGATTATGAAGAATCGGGAGGCTGTATAGTAGGAGGAGGTATAAAAAGAACGCGTATTAATTCAAACTGGTATTATTCGTATCATATATCTGAGATGAATAATGGCTGGAGGCCGGATCTCAAAGATCTGGCGTTTTCTGAGGAGTTTTATTCACGAAGAAGAACAACCGCCGTTATGCGCCATATTCTGACAGAGAACCTGCGGGGCTTTTTGAGATTGTATTGGGAATATGGTTTAGACTTTAAAGAAATATCCTGGTGGGATATGGAAAGTTTAAGGTGGACGGAATGGTATATACCGGAGCCAGTATATTGAAATTCCTGTGGAGGCGCGGGATAGAGATGGATGTTTGAGAGGATAAAATTATTGTGTATGTGACAGCCCGTCTGTTAATGGGTGGTAAGCGGCGTTTCAGTGACGGAAACAGGCGGCCAGTGAGGAAGCGCCGCGTTCAGGGAAGGACGAGCCGCCGGCGTTCCCGGGAATGCAGCCGCCGGACAGCAGGCAAGAGGAAATAACGAACCGCAGGGGCCGCCGCAGGCTGATGCGCAGGGCCGATATCCTGAAGGTTTACTTTGAAAACGTCATCAAAGCCGTCCGCGACCTCTTCAAATGCCGGGTGGATGCAGAATTTTTTGACGGGACGAAGTGAGGGACGGTGAATAAGAAACGGTTCAAAAACAGTTGCAGGACAGGAGGATTATATGAAATATTTTAAACTGCAGGAAGCGCCGGAAGGAAAGCGCGGCCCGCAAATCATGAACTGGTACGGCTCGTTCGATGTAAGAAATATCCGCATGGAAGGCTTTCCAAAAATTCCGAAACGCCAGTTATACATGGTGGAACCAGTGGATCCGTTGATCTTTACGGATATCATCCTGTTTCCGTTCCTGCTGGTTTCGCCGGAAGTAAAAAGGGTGATTGAGATGTACAGGGAGCAGAGCTTTTACAGGGAGGTTATATTATTAAACCAGAAAACAGGGGAATCAAAGCTGTATTACCTCCCGGTATTCAATGAAACAGCGGATCTTGACGTCGTGGAACGCAGCTACAAAAACGGCAGGCCCGCCGCCCTGGCAGGACGGCCGGAAGGAACCAGGTTTATGGTAAACCGGCATATCTTCTGGGCCAGGGACGCGCGCCGGCGTCACACGATCATCTCCCTGGATTTAGCGGAAAGTATACTGAAGCGGGAGGCCGTGGGTATCGGCTTAAAAGAAGTGGAGCTGTACGGGAAAAACAGGCGTCCTTAAAGAGAAAGGGACAGCGCAGGCAGCGTAAATATACGCAGTCACTCAGGCTGTCTGGCTGCTGCTAAAATACAGAACAGAGGAAGGAGAAAAACAATGCGAGAGGAAAGAATGTTTGTCCGCCCCTTTGAGGAGCTGCAGGTAATGGAATACCGCAGCCTCATGCAGGTCAATGAACACGCGCAGGCGGAGATCCGGGGGCAGATCCCGTTTCAGCGGATGAAAGATTATGTGGAGGCAGGGAAAGAACGGCTCTGGGTTCAGGCTGTGATCGTCTCAGAGGGCAGCGAGAGCATCCTGTTCTATGGGATTTTGGAGGAAATGCAGATGGAAGTCAAAAGCGGGCTCTGCATCATGCGCCTGCTCCTGCGATCCGGGACTTCGCTCATGGACTATGAAAAGAAAACGCGCAGCTTCCAGTCCGGGGATCTGACGTACAGCGAATTGCTGAATGCCTGCAACAGCGGCTATGATCAGGCGGCGAGGATCATGACAGCGGCCAGGGGAGAGGCGATCCGCCGCTTTATCATGCAGTACCAGGAGACAGACTGGGATTTTATCAAACGGCTTGCGGGCATGAACCATACGGTGGTGGTTGCGGACTGCTCGACGCCGGGCGAAAAATATTACTTCGGCCTTCCGGACCGGAAAGAAACCGTAACAGCCGCGCCGGACGAATACAGAACCTGGTGCGACATGGAAGAGTACGCCTCCAAGAAAGCCAACGGGCTGTCCATTTCACCGGGGGACACAATATCCTGCGTGTGGGAAAGCCGCGACATCTATAAGCTGGGCGAGTGGGGGATCATAGACGGGAAAAAGCTCTATATCTGGAAAATCGAAACCGTGACAAAGGGAAATGAATTGTACCACACGTATTACATGAAAACGCGGGCCGGCCTGCAGACGCCGGTTACATATAACGCCAGCCTGGCCGGCGTGTCGCTCCTGGGGCGTGTGACAGATGTAAAGGAGGAGAAGATACAGATAGAGCTGTACGACGATGAAAACAGGGAGAACGCCGGAAAACGCTGGTTCCCCTATGCGACTGTCTACTCCTCGCCGGACGGGACAGGGTGGTACTGCATGCCGGAAAAAGGAGATCAGGCGCGCCTTTATTTCCCCTCCGGCCAGGAAACCGCGGCCTATGCGGCCGGCGCGTACCACGAAGAGGGGGCGGATTTAAGGACAAGGCCGGAGTGTAAGTTCTGGAGGAACCGGGAAGGAAAAGAGATCCGCTTAAGCCCGGACCGGATCCTGATCACAAATAATAACGGGACCTATATGGAATTAACCGATGAGGACGGCATTGAGATCGTCAGCGCCGGTTCCATCTCCATCCGGGCAAAGCGCACATTATCCGTGGCCAGCGAGGACGCCTCGGTCGAGCTCACGGCCCCTGACCGGATCCGGCTGAAACAGGGGGATACGGAGATGGATCTTGGCGGCAGCCTGCGGATGCAGGGAAGAAAAATCCTGCTGTAAGGGGGGAAGAGACAGATGGAAATCAGGATTGCCGAACATATCAGAATCATAGCAGACATCCCGCTCCTTCATGCAGAGCGCTTTGAAATGCACTGGAAACCGGACGGGCACGCATCCCTGTCCCTGGAGGGATACATAAACACCAGAATTGCATACCAGATAGAAACGCTGTATAACAGTAAAATAACGCTCATCCTGGAAAAAGGCGGGGACAGAACGGATGAAACAGCAGGGGAAGGCCGAATGGCGGAAAAGAGTGAAAGGGCGGGAGACGGCAGGACGGCCCCCCGGGAGGAGGCGGACGAGATCCTGTTTTGCGGCTATGTCGCGCGCGCAGAGCGCAGCCGGGCGGCCGGCACAGAAACGATTTCCCTGTACGCCCTGTCCGGCTCATACCTCTTGGATCAGAAGGAGGACAGCCGTTCCTTCCAGTCCGTTGGGAACACCTGGGCAGAGACGGCCAGGGAGGCTGTGGAGGCAGCCGGGGGCAGGGTGATCTGCACAGCCGGAAAAGAAGAGACACTGGGACGCCCGCTGATCCAGCTCGGGGAAACGGCCTGGGCATTTGCCGGACGCCTTGCGGGCCAGCTTGGAACGTGCGTGATACCGGACATCGTGACAGGAGGGCTGAACCTGTGGTTCGGCATGCGAAAAGGAAGAGAGATCCCTGACTTCTCCCCGGAACAGTATACGCTCAGCCTCCGGCACGGCCTGTCGTCCGCCCCATGTGAGATATGCTGGCGCGCAGAGAGCCGGTCATTCTATAAGATCGGGGATCAGACGTCCTTCATGGGCGAGCCGGCGATCATCACAGAGGTCAGGGCCTGCATGGAGCAGGGCGGGCTCATGTTTACCTACGCATTACAGAAATCGTACCGGCCAAAACACGTAATCCAGGGCCGGTTTGCGGGCCTGGGCCTGGCGGGGACGGTTGTGGACACAAAGGACGAGCGCATCCGCATCGCGCTTGACATCGACCGGAACGTCCCCACAGGAGATTACTATTACCCGTGGTATCCCAACACAGGAAACGCCCTCTACGCCATGCCGGAGGCCGGGGCCCGGGCCGTCCTGTATTTTCCGGACGGGGACGAGAGGAACGGGTTCATTTCCGAATGCCTTCCGGAGAACAAAGAGCGTGACAGCCACAGGGACCGCTGCCTCGCCCTGGAAGACGGAAATCTGCTCCAACTGTTCGACGGCCTCGTAAGCTTCTCCAGAGGCGGCGCGTCAAACGCCTCGCTGGGAGACGGCTCTGTCTCCATCGGAACGTCAGGAGAGCTTCTCCTGTCCGCGCAGGGACGGGTGCGGCTTAAAGGAAAACGGATCCATGTATATTCAGAGGATGAGATAACGGTTTATAAGAGCTGAAAAGGTATTCCCAAGCCGCTGTTTATGGACAGCATCCCGGGCTGTAACAGACAAAACATCAGAAAAAAGTCAGGAGAAAAGACAAATGGAAGGTTATGATGAGCAGATTTTAGAGGCGCAGAGAGAAATGGAGCGCAGGAACTATACAACGCTGGAAACCGGCATCTACGTGGACGACAGCCTGGAGACATTTTCAATGCACACCCTCCCGGATACGCGGATCCATGTATATTTACCCGATTCCTTTGTGATCCTGCCGGAACGCGTAAGGGCGGTCAAATACCCGTACCGGGATTCCCCGGATTATATCTACACCAGCCTTTCCGGGACGGTGAACCTGGGCTTTAACTTACTGCCGGAAGTCCTGAAAGAAGGCGATACGCAGGTGATGAGCAGCCAGTCCCAGAGGGGGCTTACGAACTTAAACCCAGGCATCAAAATCCGGAACCCGGGAAACGGGGAAACCAGACAGGGAAATGAGATGAGCTGGTTTGAATTCAAAGGGAACAGCCTGGACGGCCAGAGCTTTAACCGGATGTATTTTATCCGCATGCACAAAATCGTCCTGCACGGCGTATTCACATGTATGGCAAGGGAAAAGGACAAATGGGACCGGATCGTGACACAGATATTTGATGCGGTGGAGGAGGAATTGTAGTTACATAACGGTTCAGGGGTATCTGAACTGTTACGTAATTAAGGAGATTCCCGCGGCAGCCGCCAAATGCGCATGCAGGCATGCTCACTTGGCGACTGCCCGCGGAAATAAAAAACGAGGTGTGTGGGATGGACCGGAAAAAAGACATGGAGCAGTATATAGAGGAGTACCGGGCAGAACGGATACGGTTAAAGAAAACGGAGCTGGAGAGAATCAGGGCAGAGCTGCAGCCGCTGTTTAAGGAAAAGCTAAAGCAACTGGCCGCCGATCAGCTCCGCAAAAGACGGGGCAGCCCGGAAAAGGCAGAGGTTCTTTATTTATGCCGCCTGCTCAGCAGCGGCTATACGGAGAGCTATGAATCCGTCCTTGGGCTTGGCGGAAGCCTTCTGTTTCTGGACAAACGCCGGAGCGAGACGTACTGGTGTCCGGAGTATCTGTACAAAGGTCTGGAAAGCGATATGGAGGAAGTGAAAAAAAGGCTGAAAAAGAAGTTCATACGCATCGAGGAATATGAACTGCTCTATTTAAAGCAGCGCCTTCTCGAAGACGACTGGGAAATCCTGGAGGCGTGTTTCCTGGAGCTGGTTAGCAGCGCAGCGCCTGTACTGAGAGAAAGCGGCTTAAAGACGGGATCCGAGCTGAAGGTGATGAGCGGTTCTTACATGGAACAGCTTAAGCTGCAGGGCAGCCTCGCGGTTTGGCCTTCCGGGGATAAGGAGAGCGTCGGGGGAACGGAAAAGGCAGAGGTGACAAAAGGGTAAACGGGAAGGGAAGATAAACGAAAGGCAGCCGTTCAGCGGGGCCGGACGGCTGCCGCCAAAGAGGAGGGGAATACATATGAATAAAAACAAGAGCTCGTTCCATATGGGAGGCGTAATGCAGGGCTATGGCCAGCCGATCATCCTGAAAGCGGATCCGGTTACACTCACGCCTGTTTCGCAGGAAAATGTGCGCCTGACGCCAAACTTTA
>NZ_CALPCY010000053.1:0-32656 GCF_943193115.1 Otoolea muris | reverse complement strand
CCAAATCGAAGCCAAATTTGCTCAAATCGATGACAGGTTTGCCCAAATCGATGACAGGTTTGCCCAAATCGAAGCCAGACTTGCCCAAATCGACGGCAGATTTGCCCAAATCGATAACAGATTTGCCCAAATCGAAGCCAGACTTGCCCAAATCGATGACAGCTTTGCCCAAATTGACGACAGGTTTGCCCAAATCGATGACAAATTTGAATTCTACAACGCGAATCTGGAAGCTTCCTTCTCCAGATTAGAGAGTGAAATTTTTAAGCTTCAGGATGCTGTTAAGGACATTAATTTAAGACTTGACAATGAGATTATGCCAAACATCCGGCTGCTGTCTGAGAATTATGTCCCGGCGGCGAAGCGGTATGAGGCAGCCTCGGATGAAATCATTGCGATCCGCTCTGATGTGGATCTTTTAAAGATTGTTGTATCCCAGCACAGTAAGCGGCTGGAGCAGATGGCTTAGCCGCCTGTTATCCATTCGCCCTGTTTATGTATTCCCGGAGTCTCTCCGCGCCTGATTTTGTGAGTACATGTTTTTGATAAGGAGGTTTTATCATGGCATTTGACGGAATTGTAATTGCAGGTCTTGTAAAAGAATTGAATGATAAGCTGGCCGGCGGACGGATTACGAAGATTGCACAGACGGAAAAGGACGAGCTTCTTTTTACAGTAAAGGGCCCGCGGGATACGTTTCGGCTTCTTCTCTCGGCGAATGCCAGCCTTCCGTTAGCTTACCTGACGGATGTCAGCAAGCCCAGCCCGCTGACGGCTCCGAATTTCTGTATGCTGCTGCGCAAGCATATCGGAGGCGGACGGATTTGCTCAGTCAGCCAGCCCGGCTTGGAGCGCTGCATCCATTTTGAAATTGAGCATCTGGATGAGATGGGCGATCTGTGCCGGAAGCTTTTGATTGTGGAGCTTATGGGAAAGCACAGCAATATTATTTTCTGTACGCCGCAGCTTCGGATTATTGACAGCATTAAGCATATCTCCTTTCAGGTCAGCTCTGTGCGGGAGGTGCTTCCGGGCCGCGATTATTTTCTTCCCCGGACTGTGGAAAAGTCGGATCCCCTCTCCGTCTCCGAAGAGGATATGGCGGCGCTTTTCGCCTCCTCAAAGCTGCCGGCCGGCAAAACGGTTTATACTGGTTTTACGGGGATCAGCCCTGTTATGGCTGAGGAGTTCTGCCATCTCGCTTCCATTGATTCCTCTGTTCCGGCCATGGAGCTCTCCGAAGCGGAGCGCGTCCATCTCGCGCACACGCTGGCGCGCTGTTTGGAGCTTGTCCGGGAGGGGGATTTTGAGCCCTGTATCGTCTTTAAGGGGGATGAGCCGCTGGAGTTTGCCGCCCTTTCCCTGACCTCTTATCCGCCCTCCTGCAGTGTGCGCCGTTTTGAATCAATCAGCCGGGTTCTGGAGACCTACTATTCCTCCAAAAACACCATCACCCGGATCCGGCAGAAATCTTCGGATCTGCGCCGGATCGTGCAGACGGCTCTGGAACGGAATTATAAAAAGCTTGATCTGCAGCTAAAGCAGCTAAAGGACACGGAGAAACGCGATAAATACAGGGTATACGGCGAACTGATTAACATCTACGGCTATGAATTAAGCGGCGGGGAGAAGGAGCTTTCATGCATTGATTTCTATACGGACGCCCCGGCGCGGATTCCTTTGGATCCGCAGCTAAACGCCAGGGAAAATGCCCAGAAATATTTTGATAAGTATAACAAGCTCAAACGCGCCTTTGAAGCGCTTAAAGAGCTCACGCAGGAGACAAAACGGGAGATCGGGCATCTGGAGTCCATCAGCGCCTCCCTTGATATCGCGCTGAAGGAAGAAGATCTGACACAGATTAAGCAGGAGCTGACGGAATACGGCTTTATCAAAAAGCACGGCCCGTCCGGAAAAAAGGAGCGCATCACCAGCCGTCCCTTCCATTACCGTTCCACAGACGGGTTCGATATCTATGTCGGGAAAAACAATTACCAGAACGAGGAACTGACCTTTAAGATCGCCTCCGGAAACGACTGGTGGTTCCACGCAAAGGGGATTCCCGGCTCCCATGTCATCGTAAAAGCGGACGGGCGCGATCTGACGGACCGCACCTTTGAGGAAGCGGGCGCTCTTGCGGCCTACTACTCAAAAGGCCGCGGCAGTGAAAAGGTGGAGATTGATTACATTCAGAAAAAACATATTAAAAAAGTGGCTGGGGCTGCGCCGGGATTTGTGATTTATCACACGAACTACTCTATGGTGGCTGTGCCGAAGACAGCGCTTGTGGAACAAATCTAAATTGCTGACACGTTCATTACTCATCCAGCAACCACGCTGCAAGCAACGGGGCGTCAAGCTTGCAGCGCCGCAAGACAGCGGGAATATAAAGGATTCTGCAGCCTCCTGCCATTATAAAATACAGAAGCTTATCGCTAATTGAGGAAAGCGGCTGCACTTCTGACCCGCTGCAATATATGGAGATCCGAATGCGCTTTTTTACAGAATACCCCAACGAGGCGCACATTTTCTTTGAAGCTATCCTGCAGCCCCAGGAAAAATTACGGGACAGGATAAAACAGATTTTAGAGCCCTTTGAGAAGATCAACGAAAAAATCTACCGCAGTGCCATCTCCGGCATCACACTGCGGGACGGAATCACGGAAGAGGATGCTATTGAGTATTTCCGCCAGATGCAGTGTATGTTCAATGGGTATTTCAGCAGCTTTTCCTACCGCTATATGACGCTGGATAAGCAAATCAGGGAACATGAAATAAACCTTTCCAAATTGCTTGACTTCATGCTGTATGGACTTGCAAAAGGAGGAACACAAAAATGATACAAATATTGCAATGGCTTATCGTACTTATGCTGGCGATGCTTGCCGGCAGGCTTGTTTCCAGAATCAAACTGCCGTCTATTTTAGGATGGCTTATCATCGGTATGCTTTTCGGTCCCCACGCGCTCGGCCTGATGCCTCAGCCAGTCCTCGACTCTGTGCGGTACAAGACCGTTATCATGTGGATGCAGTGCGCGTTTGGACTGATGCTGGGGACGGAGCTTGTGTGGAAAGAACTCAAAAGCTGCGGCAAGGGTCTGATTGTCACCACTCTGCCCCAGTCTTTGGGCACTTTTTTCTTTGTAACGCTTGTCTTTGCCATTGCATTTTTGCTGGCAGGCGCGCCTGTTTACCTTGCCTTTATCTTCGGCGGGATTGCGCTGGCTACCCCCCTGCGCCGGCCTTGTCCATCGTAAATGAGAACCTTACATAAAGAACGATGTATACATTGGCAACCGGCAAGATAGTTTGGCTGGTATGTACCCCGGTGTAAAACCGGGGCTTTTTTGTGTCAGGCTTCGATATAACCCACGAAATTGTAATGGATTTTGATGTCCCGGACGGTGCATCCGTCCTCGACTTTCTTTTCTCCAACCTCGATTCGCTTGATGAGCCGCAGGAGGGTGGGACGGTCGAGTTCTTCCAGCTTTGCGTACTCTCTAATCAGCTTCATCCACTGCTGGACATCATCCGTCTCCTGCTGGTACGCCTCCAACTCACCCGACAAATGCGCCCTCTGCTCCAGCTTGTCGGCGCGTTCGGCTTCGTACCGGTTCATCAGCTGGACGCAGACGGCCTCCGGGATGCGCCCCATCACCTTGTCCTCATAGATGGCCTGGGTCAGCCTGGAAAGTTCCGCAAGCCGTTTCTCAATAGCCGTCAGAAGAAGTCTGGTCTGCTTCATCTGTTCGGCGGACGATGCCCTGCGCTGGGTCTGGATTTGCTCAATCAACCCGGATGGGTCGTTCCTCGCCTGTTTCGCTTTCATGCGGATGTCGGTCAGGACAACCTGTATCAGCACCTTTTGATTCATCGTGTGGGCCGTACAAATGTCTTTTCCACCGCAGCAGTACCGATTGCACAGGTAACTTTCATAGGTGGACCTGACCGGGGTCCCGTCCTTGCACTTGTGGTAGTCCCCATGATGGCGCATGGTCGAGCCGCAATCCATACAGTAAAGCAGTCCGGCAAACAGAGCGGTCTCCCCATTTGCCTGTGTCCGGCTCCGGGCGTTCTGCTGCTCGATTGTCCGTACCAGTTCCCAGACCTCCATCGAAATCAGCGGCTCATGCGTACCCTCGACACGAATCCACTCGGCCTCCGGCTTGCCCACCTGCTTGTGAACCTTGTAGGAGATATTGCCGGTTTTGTTCTGCACCGTATGACCGATATAGACCTCATTGCGAAGGATGGCCTTCACGGTCTGGGCTTGCCAGTAGCCTCCGTCCTGCCGGGGATTGACCATGCCTTTCTGCAAGTAGTAGAGGTCGCGGGGCGTGGACATCTTCTCCTCATTCAGCGTTGTGGCGATTTTACGGTACTGAGTCCCTGACAGCGCATATCGAAAATACGCCGCACAAGGGGCGCTGTTGCCGGGTCGGGAATGAGGATGTGCTTGTCATCAGGGCTTTTCAGATAGCCGATAGGGGCATAGCATCCCACATACTTCCCGGCTTGAAACGAGGAGCGTTTGACTGCCCTGATTTTGGCGCTGGTGTCCCTGGCGTAGAGGTCGTTCATGACATTTTTCAGAATCACCAGCATCTCATTGTTTTTGTGAGCGGTGTCCACCCCATCATTGAGGGCGATGAACCGGCAGCCGAGGCTCGGAAAAACGATGTCCGTATACTTCCCGCTTTCGATATAATCTCTGCCGAGACGACTGAGGTCCTTACAGAGTACCAGATTGATTTTTCCGGCGGTGGCGTCGGCGATAAGCTGGTTGAACCCAGGCCTATCGAAGGTCGTACCTGAGACCCCATCGTCACAGTAGGCGGCATAGAGGTTCCAGCCCTGCTCCAGGACATAGCGGCTGAGCATCTCCCTCTGGTTCTCCACGGACACGGACTCGCCGGTTCTCTCGTCCTCCCGGCTGAGCCTGCAATAAATTCCAACATTGTAAGTTTCCTGCATCTTTGATTTTACCTCCCAAAGAGCAGTGCGAATGGCGGTCGATTACCTACCGCCATTATAGCACGCTCACACTCTGATGCAAAGGCCCTTTACGCGATACGGCTGAGTTTTTCCATCGCCGCCAAGTCGAGCAGATCACCCAACTGTCCTTTGTCAGAAAATACACTTTTGACCCGGTAGACCACGCCGCCGATTTTGACTTCGGTGTAATCGTTCAGGCGGCTGACCTCCTTTCCTTCCACAGGTTCCGGGGACGGAACAGCCCTCCGGTTCATGTTCAGCTTCTCCATACCGTCACGCCCCTTCCGAATCATCAGGGGTGGGCGTGTAGGTTGTGTAGGTATTGCAGATATTTTTACGACCGTCACCGGCACTCAAAATACCGTCATTACCTACATTATCTGCATCGTCCATGTCGGTGCTGACCCAGGGAGCATTCAAATCCAGCAGAGAGACCAGCCGGCCCTTCCCAGTGCGTTTCCCGGAACGGTAGCGGACGCCATACTCTCGCTCAAGTTCTCCGATGCTGGCGTTCAGTAGCCGGGTCAGTGTGTTCGGCTCGGCGTTGATTTCCGTTTCCGCCTTCAACTCGTCCAGCAGCACAGCGGCGTAACCCCGCCACACGCCATGCACCTGGGTGAAGGTCTGAACGGCAGTCAGGATAGGGTCAGGCTCTTTCTGTGAGGCCTCGCCCCCAAAGGAAACAAACTCCCACACTTTCCTCTGCTTGTCAAAGCGGAGGTTCAGTTGAGTGTCGGCCACCTCCCGCCCGGTCACATCCAGCGTGGCGGAGGTCTCCATCCGGGAGGACTTTTGCAGGACAAGCGCCCCGTCAGCGCACCCCAGCAGGCCAGTCGTGCCGGAGATCATGTTGAAGGAGTCGGCGGACCCGGCCTTGCGGGTGTGGTGGACTACCAACACCGTTATCAGGGATCGGTCGGCGATTTTCTTCAAGGCGCATACCGTCTCGTAGTCGCTGGCATAGTTGTACTGCTCCTGCCCGGCCTTGCGAACGCGCTGGAGGGTGTCGATGATTGCCAGCTTCACATGGGGATGGGCGGCGAGGAAATTGGTAAGCTGTTCCTCGAAGCCCTCGCCGATATACAGGGCCTCGGTCGCCAGCCAGATGCTGCCGGGAGTTCCACCGCTGACATCGTTCAGCCTCTGCTGCATCCTCTGGAAGGTATCCTCCAGGCTGATGTAGAGGACACCACATTGTTCCGTTTTCATTCCCCAGACCGGCTCGCCCTTGCTGACCTGGTTCGCCAGCCACAGCACCAGCCAGGACTTGCCCACCTTGGGCGCTCCGGCGAGGATGTAGATGCCTTGACCCATCAAACCGTCAATCAAAGTGCCGGACGGGGCGTAGGTCGTGTCCAGCAGTTCCTCCGCCGGGATTACTTTCAGTTCAGGGATTTTCTGTTTTTCTTCCGTCATTCACAGTTCCTTTCACGGCATCCGCCAGCGAACACCATAACGCTGGCGGAGACAGTGGGTGAAGCGGCGAAGCGGCCCGGATGACCTCCTTCCTGTCCGGGCTGGCCGCTGATTTGGCATGTATGCCGGGTTGTTCTATATACGGAAGTTTATAGAGTTCAATTCTGAACTGTACTTATCATTATAGCCGTTCAGAAATGTGCTGTCAAGTGATTTGCAAAAATTCCTTTCATTTTTGAACGGCGTGTGATATAATATCCGGCAGGACGGCTATACTCAAATCAACACCAGAACAGGGAGGGCGCGGCATGGAACTGCTGTCAATTAACTCGACATTGGGAGAGCGAATAAGGTTTTACCGCCAGCAGGCGGGGCTGACGCAAAAAGAACTCGCCGCCCTATGCGAGGTCAGCGAGTCCGCTATCAGGAATTATGAACTGGGGAACCGAGTGCCGGATTTTCTCACGCTCCATATAATCGCCGAAAAACTCCGGGTCAACTACGCCGCCATCAGCGGTGAAAAAATCTCGGATATGGAAGGGGCGCTGCAGGCGTTATATAAGCTGGAGGAGATTTACGGATTGTACCCGACGGAGGTGGGCGGGCATATCCATTTTGTGTTCAGGGACAGTGTGGCAATGGACGATTTCAAGCCGGATATAGAGACCATCACGAGAAGTCCCGGTGCGTTGCTCCAATACCGTACTCTGGGATTTATGAAAGCCTGCGCCCAGCACGATGTCGGAGAAATGACCGATGAGGAGTACGCCCTCTGGAAAAGCAAGTTCCCGGCGTTCCTGAGCGACTTCTACGAATTTCGGAAACAGGCAGGGCAGACAGAAGAAGAAAACTTTGATGGCGATGCTCCCGTCTCTTCTGAAAAACCGCAGTCCCCGAAGCGGAGACGGGAACGGAAAATCAACAGTGGGCGGTAGCCAGAAGCGGCGGAACGCCGCGCAACCAACCTCGGTAACGAGGTTGTTCAAAGGGTTTGGGACGCTTCCCAACAAGCAGAAACAGCGATTTCCGGCGGAGCCGGGAACCGCTGTTTCGAGGCTTTGTGGGAACAAAGACACTGCTTGCGGGATAGCGAAATTCCATCAATGGACAGAGTGTTTCCATTGATTTTAGAGTAGTAAAGTGGGATGGACAGAATTTGTCCACCCCACTACAGTAACGAGTTCTTTTGCCCAGTTGCCATCAATCCATATTTTGGGTGCGGGTCATTTTGACCCGCACCAGATTGATACAACCTCTCGGGGCAAAGTGGTCTTATGTTAGAAGTGCGCTACTGGGCAAGCAGGGCGTTTGTATATACAAACGCTCAAAACGGACTTCCAGCGTTGCCGCCGGAAATCCGTTTTTGCTTGCTGGGGTAGCACCCCAGACCCTTTGAACAGCCCCTTGCCGGGGCTGGTTGCGCGTTCGGTTTTCCGAACACTTAATTTCAACTTTGGAGTTTCAAAGGAATTTGTTCATATCAACCGGAAGGCCCACAGCTTTCATATTCTTTGCTAAATCCATTTTCCACGCTCCTGAACTATCCATAGGTACATACAAAACGCCACTGAGATCACCAGGGGTTTCAACATCTCCTTTGACAAATGCACAAACGTGGTCGCGTCCTAATTTTCCAATAAAGAAGCCGTGTTCAAATACGACATTTTGCCTCGCACGATACTTCTCAGAACCCGCAGGTGTTTTTTTGTCGCGTCCCAGGTCACATTCTGTATAGAGGATTACAGCAAAACTCACATCCGCATAATTCTCAAACTTCTCAATGATGGTGCGCCCTGCATCAGGTTGCTCATGAAGGATAATGGCCTCAAACCCCGCCTTTTCTAAAGTGCGTGCCATATCTAGTTTTGCAGCCTCATCGTGACCATGAACGATGAAAATTTTATTACTCATAATGCTCCTTCCTGCACCATCCGGCATCTGAATTATGTTTGCCTTAAAAAAATCTGTATCTGTGGACAGAGCCCGCAAGTGTCCCATCATATCTTTATAAGATGATGTCCTCTTGTGAAAATATGTATTGTGTATGCTATCATGCAAAGGATGGCTTTTTAAATGCCGCTCATTAAAAATGTTGATTTCACCCATCCACGCATCATACAACGGACCAGAGACACTTGAAACGGGAACCCCATTTCCAGCTGGATGAAATTCTATCCTTCCAATATCTAAACCACGCTGAATAAATTCATCTACTTTTGCTTTAATTGGATTATCTGAGATTTCAGCATTCTCACGTTCTTTTTTCAATAAATATGTCCTCAGCTTTGAAGCAATCAACTGAAGTTCTGGTCGATAATCAGCGCCACAGGCAAATGTAGGTACCTTTCTATAGATAGGAAGATTTTGCATAAAGTTATCTATTGGCCCACTATAGCGATTAACAAGCTCGGCATAAAGCCCTTCACTGCCGTTTACCGATTTTTGGCTTTCACATCTCCCGATGTCCTGTTCTACTTGAATTTTGAATAACGGTGATATTGACATATCGCTCACCTGCTTCCTTTTATCTATCAGCTGTGTTTACCAGAGGCATCAAAGCAGGACGTCTCAATTTCTGAGTAATATTTACGAATAACTTCTGTCCATTTTTGAATTGTCTGGATGAAAACCAGTCCATCCCCATACGGTATTGAGTTAAAAAAGTATGTCGAGATAATGGAAAGCGAAATAGCTGAGTTGACAGCTGGCATGGCAAGACCATAATCACTATGCCCAACAGGTATAAAATGTTCAAGACCAGGGCCATTCGCCAATCGCCCAAACGTTCCTTGGGGTGATGCGTGGACAACCTTGTTGGAGAGTTTATATTGTCCCCTCCACACATCATTTTGGGCGGTACACTTTCTTTTGATGTTGTCAAAGGATACGTGTCTATTGTTTGCAAAAAAAGGAGCTGCCTTTGCCCAGTCATGATAGTCATCTCCCGTATTTGCAGCTTCGCAGTATGCTTTCGCAACATCTTCATCATTTTTGCTGATGAATTCGGCGATGACACTCAACTCATATATCGACCGCCAGCGAGCATAGGCACCGTCTGCAAATCCATTTTTCAATAAATGAAGGATCTCCAAAAACTGTTGGCAAGCCCTGCCATGAATTGCACATAACGCTGCATATTGAAACTGCTTATCAGAAATATCTTCTTGAGGCAAACTCGCAACATAGTCATTAAATGTTTGTGCCAACTCTAACGAAACAATATATAAGGCTTCCGAAGCAACAAACCCTTTCCCCCAGATTTGTTCGTTGTGAGCAATGAATTGAGCGGCCTTTGCTCGTTCTTCCAAAACTCGCTCATACATTGTACTTTCCATCAAAGCAACTGTATCGGAGGCCATTACCGCACTAACATTCATAAGTGCATTCTCGATTTTCAATTCGGATATTTTATCTATTATTTCAGAATCAGACAATCCGTCAGCCCCAAGTTCCTCCACTCGCTGCTGAAGAACGGTATTCAAAAGTTCCAGTGTAAAATCGTTAGCCATTTATTCCCTCCGTCAAACTTTGATACATCCTCATCAGTTCTGCCACGCATATGCTCTCGGTCATGTCCCTGACAGAAAACCCATAAGCCTGCATAACTGCTCGATCATTATCCTGATGCGCCTTTCGCAATTCCGGGGGCATAGTCAATTCATCATAGAGATCAGCAAGGCTGCTTTCCGGATAGCGGGCGCGGGCGTCTAGAATTGCCTGGGCGGTCTGCTCAATTTTGGCCTTTTGTGTATCGGTGGGTGTGGGCCAAGGGAAGTTGTTGTAAACCACGTCTTTGGAGTAGCGATAGTCGCTCTTAATGCGGCCACAGACAGCCCTTGTCCAAGCCATGTGAACATTTGAAGTCAAAATACCAAAATGATAGATACTTCCACCAGGGATAAGTTGCACTGCATTGTTCACAAGTATATTTGACGATACAAAACCAAATGGAATATATCGCCGTGTTTCAGAAGAATGACAAGGAATAATAATGTACTCACTGTCAGGATGCCGGATTTCCTGGAACAAAGTTGGAGTATCCGCGCTCCTTTGTGTTGCCGCTTTTGTGCTGTTCAGTCGGAACTGCCTTACTTGCTCCACTCGCTCCATGATGAATGGGGACTTGCGCAGTTCGGCGGGAGATGCGCCGACCAGCCACAGGCAGTAGCGGGCTTTATTGTTGATGTACTCGGTTGCGCCATATATTTGCCGGATAAACTTTTCCGTTCCCGGTTCACGCTTGAGCAGTTCGTCACGTTCTTCTGGGGATAGGAATAGAAAGCCGCCATCTGTTGGTTTATTCCCATATACCATCTGCGGTACATTGCAAATAGAATTGGTTCGGCTATCAATAAATACATTGGGGGCATCAAGCAGATAGGGATTGATATCCTCTACTTCTTGATATCGCTCTGTTGTATAAATCCGCTTAGGCGCAGGATTAGGCTCATTACTGAACCCCACAATCACACAATGGACATGAGCCTTAATACTGGCTTCGCTGTCCCAACGGAATGTGCGGTGCGCAAAGTCAATATGAATACCGAAACGTTCATAAAGCGGCTTCCAAACTCCTGCGACCTGTTCGCCTTGGGTAATGGAATTAGTAGACACAAACGCTGTCCGAACGGCGGTTCCCTGCATCAACTGTGCCGCCTTGAAATACCAGCCGGAAACATAGTCGATCTTGCCCGCTGTTTTGTAAGGCTTGCCCTTTTCATCAACATAGACGGAGAGAATATCATTTTTCTGTGCTTTGCTTTGCAGTGAGTAACCTACAAACGGCGGATTCCCCATAATGTAGTTCAGCTCATGCTTGGAGACAACACTTGCCCAGTCTACCTGGAGAGCGTTCCCCTCAGTGATATTGGCATAAGATTTCAGAGGAAGGAAGTCCAAGGACATATGCACTACATCCTCGGTTTCTTTCATCATCTGGCTTTCCGCAATCCATAGGGCAGTCTTTGCCACAGTCACGGCGAAGTCGTTGATCTCGATGCCGTAAAATTGACCGATGGACACTTGGATAGGATCGCCAACATCCAACATAATCTGCCCCCGGTGGAGCAGGGAGAGCGTCTCGTTTTCCAGCCGTCGAAGGGAGATGTATGTCTCAGTCAAGAAATTTCCAGAGCCGCAAGCCGGATCAAGGAATTTCAGACCAGCCAGCTTCATTTGAAATGATTCCAATTTGGCTTTGCGGGTTCGGTCAACTGTAATTTCTTTGATTTCCGCAAACTCGGCTTTCAGTCCGTCCAGGAACAACGGGTCAATCAGCTTGTGGATGTTCTCGATAGATGTATAGTGCATCCCTCCGCTGCGCCGGGTCTCTGGGTTTAATGTACTTTCAAAGACTGCGCCAAATATCGTGGGGCTGATGTCGCTCCAGTTAAAATCCTCGCTGGCATTTTCCAGAAGGAGCGTTTTCAATTCTTCTGTGAAAGGCGGGATTTCAATATCCTCGTCATTGAACAAGCCGCCATTAACATAAGGGAATGCCGCCAGTGCCGGATTATCATCCGCAAGGTATTTATCGCGCGATTCCGGTTTCTGATCTAAGATTTTGAACAACTCCACCAGCGCCCTACGAATACCACTGACAGAAACATCCCTGAGATAATCGTGGAACATACTTTTGCCGCCGAAAATCCCAGCATCTTCCGCATAAAGGCAGAATACCAGCCGGACACAGAGCTTGTTTAGGCTTTGAAGCGTTGACTGACTGCTGGGGTCCTTGTACTGTTTCAAAAGCGCGTCATAAAGCGCCCTACCAGTTCGCCAGCTTGCAGGGAGATTTCCATTTCTTTTTTGATGTGTTCACTCCCAGTGTCCACCAGGAATTGCAACCGGTAATATTCCTTCTCCAAATCCGCAAGGAGAATCACTTCCGAGTCGCCGCCGGGCCGCTCCATGTCATACACATGGAATTCAGCAAAATTGCAAATCACAATCCAACGGGGGCGCTGGGAATAAGGCAGTTCGGCGGCGTACCGCTTTGCCTGCTGGAATGGGGACAGCAGCGAACCGTCAGACTGCTTGATAGCGGCTTTCAAATTCTTGTCGATGCTCTTTTGCTCAATCAGCACATGAGTAGAGGGGATGATGCCGTCAATGAAGCTGGTATGGTCCAGCTTCACCTGTTCCTCAAACGTGATAAAACTGCCCACATCCTCAACACCCAGCACATCAGAGAGCAGCGTCAGCCAAAATGTCTGGCTTTGTCCCTTCTCATAGCCTTTATCTTTCCAGTAAGCCGCGAACTTCCTGGCGGCCATCTTTTGTTGCGTATCAGTCATACTATCACCTCAGCGTCAATCGGACATTGAAAATAGCCCGTCCTTCAATGCGCTTATATCCTTAAACCTACTATACCACATAGAACGACAGATTTCCAGACAAACCCCAATAATTCTCCGAGCAATCTCGTTGTTTGTCACACATAAACGCCGAAAGCCGACCTACTTGTAGTAAGCCGGCTTTCGGTATTTGCGCACTTACAGTAGCGCATTTGCAAGGGCATTGAACCCACTAAGCATTGCATATCTCGTCTCTTATAATTTCTTCAGCACAACTGGCGATGCTGTTCATGGTCTGTACCCACTCCCATTGAGAACGCCGCTTCAAGTCCTCAGTTACGCCTTCGGTATCAGCCATCTGCTGGACAATGAGATGGTAGCGGTTCTGTGCTTGTTCGTTAAGGTCGGCAAGGTAGCTGTGTAGCTTACCCGTCAAAATCAGGTGGTTGAGCAGAAGCAAGTTCGTTTCTTCCAGATATGCCCGGTACATCTGTCCCCATTTTCCGATGGGACGGTAATCGTCCTCCGGCAGTTCAATGGCCGGGATGTAGTAGTCGCCAGCAAGGATGTAGTCGATGCCAGTGTCCTCGTCATGGATTCTCGGTTTCAATTCGCTCATTGTGTTTTCCCCCTATGTGATAGTCTTGTTTGATTATCGGTAGCCGCTACCGATAATGTGCCACACCATCTCGCCGGAGGTAATCGACCACCAATGCACTGCTGTGATGTCATTCTTTATGTAAGGTTGACTAACGAATTCCACGCAAAGGGGCCTGTAACCAATACATTGCTGCCAATGGCGGTGTTAGATGACATCGTGGCAATCATTGTATTTTTTACGGTCAATTCCGTTGTGGCCAGTTCTGTATCGGGCGGCTCCGTTTCGCTGTATATGCTCCCTGTGATGATTCTTTTGCCAGTCATCATCGGCCTCGTTACAGGACTTCCTGCCGGACGGCTCTTAAGCAGGGCCAGGGGGCGTATACAGACATTCTCCGTCCTGCTTGCTGTTATAAAACGAATCTATTTGAGGAAATTAAGTTAAATATCCCATATCCGTCAACTCGATTGCATATTGCCTTACCGTGTCCTGAAATACCAAAAATCATGACAGACGATTGCTATTGGCATATTTATCCTTGTCGGCCTATATTCCGTTCCGCGAATTGTGAGGTTATCTCTTTTACATTCAAATGGTGTTTTTGCTATGTGGAGCAGACCCTCTGTCACCGCATTTCAGCTTTGCCGAGAACACGCAGCAGCAGTTATGGCTCCGCCCTGCATTCTTCCTCCGCTGCATTCTTCCTCCGCTGTATCCCTGTCCGTCAGATATTTTTCAATGGCGCAGGGCGTCTGCCCCTGCATGAACAGCCGGTAAATAAGCCGCGCGGTCTCCGCCTCTTCCGGCACAACCTCATACCGTCCGTTCACGTTACGGTAGCCGAGCAGTGTGCTGCTCCTCGGCTTCCCTTCCTCGAAATTCTATTTCATCAATAATAGAAATGTTTCTTTTTCAGGCGAAACAGTAAGTTTCTCTTTCATCAGGCGATCATTTTCTACCAGTTTTGTTACTGTAAAGCGGACTGGCAGCCCTTTAAAGTATAAAAGATCATTTTTCCATCTCTCCGCCTCCTCACCAGCTTATTTGACTTTAAAAGGTTTAGCTGGCGGGACACCGCGGACTGCGTAATTCCAAGCTGATCTGCCAAATCACCAACACATAAATCCTGCTCCATTAAAAGGAGCAGGATACGAATACGTGCAGGGTTCCCAAGCACCTTGAAAAATTCCGTTAATATATACAAATCGCTTTCCTTCAATTCTTTGGAAAAATGACTATCCTGATATTCTGTCAAAGGATCCCCCCCTACTTACAGTTTTTTCACAAACAGGCAACGGATCGCATTCAGCACCGCAAGAATCATAACACCTACATCCGCAAAAATAGCCAGATACATATTTGCGATTCCCACAGTCCCTAATGCAAGGCAGGCAAATTTCACTACAAGCGCCATCGAAATATTCTGGTAAACAATCCGCAGACATTTCCTTGAAATCTTGATTGCCTTTGCTATCTTGATCGGATCATCATCCATCAGAACAATGTCAGCCGCTTCAATTGCCGCATCCGAACCCATTGCCCCCATAGCGATACCAATATCAGCTCTGGAAAGAACCGGGGCGTCATTGATACCGTCACCCACAAAGGCCAGCTTTGCCTTGCCCAGCTTCACCCGCAGAAGTTCTTCCACTTTTTCAACCTTATCTGCCGGCAGAAGTTCGCTGTAAACCTCGTCAATTCCAAGAGAGGAAGCAACCTGATTTGCCACTTTCTTTGCATCTCCCGTCAGCATGACAGTCTTATCAACGCCTGCTTTCTTTAATTCCGCAATCGCCGCCTTGGAATGAGGTTTAATAATATCGGAAATTACAATATGCCCTGCATATTTCCCGTTGATTGCCATGTGTATAATCGTTCCGGTCTGGTGGCAGTCCTGATAAGGAATATTCAGGTGTTTCATCAGTTTGTCATTTCCGGCTGCAACCTCCATACCGTCTACCTTTGCAGTTACGCCATTTCCGCTGATTTCCTGTATATCTGATACACGGCTTCTGTCAATTTCTTTCCCATATGCCCGCTGTAAGCTCTTGCTGATGGGGTGGGAAGAGGCGCTCTCTGCAAGAGCCGCATACTCCAGCAGTTTTTCATTCTCAATGGTAGAATGATGAATCCCGTTTACCTCAAAGACGCCTTTTGTCATGGTTCCGGTTTTGTCAAAAACAACATACCTGGTCTGGGACAGGATTTCCAGATAGTTGGAACCTTTTACCAACACGCCCTCCTTGCTTGCCCCGCCGATTCCCGCAAAAAAACTTAAAGGAATACTGATTACAAGCGCACAAGGGCAGCTAATAACAAGGAATGTCAACGCCCGGTAAATCCATACACCCCAATCTGCTGACAGCCCCATAAAAAGCAAACGCACAACAGAGGGGAGGAATGCCAGCGCCAACGCCGCATAGCAGACAGCCGGGGTATAGATTCTTGCAAACTTCGAGATAAAATCCTCTGATTTGGATTTGCGGGAACTTGCATTTTCCACCAAATCCAAAATCTTTGAAACGGTGGATTCCCCAAACTCTTTTGTTGTCTGTATCTTCAGCACACCCGTCATGCTGATACATCCGCTGATTACTTCATCACCGACCTTTGCCTCCCTGGGCAGGCTTTCCCCGGTCAATGCGCTGGTATTCAGGCTGGAAGCGCCCCAGGCGATAATTCCGTCAATCGGCACTTTTTCTCCCGGCTGTACAACAATCACACTGCCAATCCCTACTTCGTCCGGGTCTGCCTGCTCCAATTTCCCGTTTTTCTCTACATTGGCATAATCGGGGCGAATATCCATCAGGTTGCTGATATTGCGGCGGCTCTTACCAACCGCATAGCCCTGGAACCACTCGCCAATCTGATAAAACAGCATAACGGCAATCGCTTCCAGATACTCGCCATTCTCATAAACGGCCAGCGCCATTGCCCCAATCGTAGCCACTGCCATGAGAAAGCTCTCGTCAAATACCTGACGGTTTTTAATGCCCTTTGCAGCTTTCTTCAGAATGTCATATCCGATAATCAGATAGTCAACCAGATAGCACCCAAAACGAAGCCATTTTCCCGCGGACGGGAATACATATTCGTCAACCGTATCAAACATCTCTGCGGAAATAAACTGGAGCGCCAGTAAGATTCCGGCGCTGATTAAAATCCGAACCATCATAACCCGTTGCTTTCTTGTCATGCCATCTTTGCGGCCGCCGACAAAAATAAGAAGAACAGCAGCCATTATAATAACAACTGTCAGCAATATGCTGATCACTAATTCCTGCATGGTAAAATCTCCTTTCAAAATATGCTTAAGTGTTTAATTATTTCTGATAAAAAGACACCCCAAAACCGCAGCCGGGCATTTTCAGGGTGTCATCTTTTCATGGGCAGCTCTGGCTTACAGGAAAATCTCGCAGTCCGGCTCCACTTTCTTGCAGGCATCCAGCACGTTCTTCATAATGTCTTTCGGCTCCTGCCCTTCGTCAAATTCCACGATCATTTTCTGTGTCATAAAATTGACAGTTGCGCTCTGTACGCCGGCGGTCTTGCGAGCCGCATCCTCCATCAGATTGGCGCAGTTGGCACAGTCTACCTCGATCTTGTAAGTCTTTTTCATTGGAAAAGTCCTCCTTGCTATTTTCTGTTTTTCAATTTTAATGATTAAGTACTTGTTTAATTATCATGGCTGCAGTATAATACACAAAAAGGCACCGGTCAATACCTCTCAGGCATTCCCTCCCAAATGGGCGAAAAGTATTTCCATTTGGGCGAAATGCAAACGAAAAAGAAAGGAAAAACAATATGGAACCTGCAAAATTACCGCACCGGCATGGAGATGGGCAGCAAACGGAGCTGATACAGAAACAATTAAATCATGTGGATTATTTTCAAACGGTAGCCGAAGTTTTCAAGCAGCTTGGTGATACCACCAGAATCCGCATTTTCTGGCTTCTCTGCCATAGGGAAGAGTGCGTTCTGAATATTTCGGCCATGTTAGATATGTCAAGTCCGGCTGTGTCCCACCACCTCCGGCCATTGAAGAACAGCGGCCTGATTGTCTGCCGCCGTGAGGGAAAAGAAGTTTACTACCGTGCCGCAGATACGGAGCAGGGACGCCTGCTGCACCAGATGATTGAGCAGGTTATGGAAATCACCTGCCCTGAATTGTGAGGTCTGTCTTATGAATGATGAATTGATACAAATAAAGAATGATGCGGAGAACATTCAGCAAAAGACTGCAGGCACAGTTATCTCACTTTATCCCGGTATAGAATTATGTTATCTGACATTTTCGGCTAATTCTTTTTCCGTACACCATAAAGCTATGCCGCACATCATTCAAATCAACCACTGCAAAGCCGGACAGATTGTGTGGGAAATGAAAAGCGGAAACCGCATTTATCTGAATCCAGGTGACTTTTCCCTTCATACCATGAAAGCCTGTACGGATTCTATGTTTACCTTTCCAAGCGGTATATACCAGGGGCTTTCCATCTACATTGATTTACAGGAAGTTTCCGAGCATCCGCCTGAACTGTTAAAAGGCAGCAATATCTTTGAAACTATATTACCTGAAAAATTTTGCAGGAATGACTCTCCTGTTTTTCTTGCCGGAAATGAACAGACAGAGCGTATTTTTTCTGCATTTTTTAACCAGCCGGAAAGCCTGAAGCTGCCTTATCAGAAAATAAAGACTTTGGAGCTGCTTCTTTATCTTAGCAAAACAGAACTTACCTCCAGCCAGCAGTTATCCGAATACAAAACCGAGCAGATTCGCATTATCCGGGAAATCCACGACCAGCTGACCTGGCATATGGAGCAGCGAATTACGATAGAAGAACTATCCAGAAAATATCTGATCAACCCAACCACTTTAAAAAACGCCTTCAAGTCTATTTACGGAACTTCGATTGCCGCCCACATCAAAGAGCACCGCATGGAGCAGGCCGCAAAAATGCTAAAAGAAACCGATAAAAGCATTGCGGAGATTGCACGCGCTGTCGGCTATGACAGCCAAAGCAAATTTACTGCGGCATTTAAAACCTATTTTAAAGTCCTGCCTAAAGAATACCGCAAAAAATAGCTTAAAGCTAATTTCAAATATTAGTACTCTTTTACGACAGGAATTTTCTTCT
This sequence comes from Otoolea muris, assembly GCF_943193115.1. Taxonomy (NCBI): domain Bacteria; kingdom Bacillati; phylum Bacillota; class Clostridia; order Lachnospirales; family Lachnospiraceae; genus Otoolea; species Otoolea muris. The sequence goes on along the minus strand of NZ_CALPCY010000053.1, from coordinate 14,211 downwards.
GCATGCATCTTTCTCTGTCTGCTTTCAAATAGGACAGGAATAGAGTTACCGCAAAATATTGTATTATATCAGAAATAATCCCTATCGTTAAAAAATGCACCCAAAGTCATGTTTGGGTGCATTGTATCAAATTGTGGTACGCAAGCCATATTGCGTGTCCAAATTGATACAAATTTTATAAACATTATCAAAAGAAATCGCATAGTTCTGATCTTCCAAACTCACGGCTAATTGTAATGATCCTTTTATTCCACCTCCTGCTTTACTTATGGAAGCGAATACCGTTTCGCTCTGAATATTTTAATAGCGCTACTGCAACAATCAATACAATTGTTTCATAAATAAGTGACGAAAACCAAATTACGCTTTCACCAAATATATATGGCAAAATCAGAATTACTGCCAAGTTTACAATTATACTCCGCAAAACACTGATACCTGCAGCCTGCAGAGAACGTTCCGTAGAGTACAAATAAGAAGAAATCATAACATTGACCGCCATTACAATAAACCCGGTAACAGTTCAGATAAGCCTTGAACTGTTACGCATCCCTTTACAGGCGTCTTCAATCATGGAGACGCATCTCTCAATACCGAATATGCCGCTGTCCAGACATAAATGGTAGTTTAAGGAATCTCCCCATTTCTGGTCTGTGTAGTACCGGTAATGGTCTGCCCGCAGCTTATCCCTCCTGCGGATCCTTTCATCCGCGTTTTCGTCCGAAAACTGCCCCCTATCCATACAGCGCTTCTTTTTAAACGCCATATCCGCATGGATGAAGATGTTCAGCACATCCTTCCTGTCCCGCAGGATATAGTCCGCGCACCTGCCCACTATGACACAGGGGCCTTTACCCGCAAGTTCCCTAATGACCTTTACCTGCGCGAAATAAATCTGATCCTGCAGCGGCTGATACTCCTCATAGCGCCCTCTTCCCCCATATGACGCGTAACGGGCGATATTAAAAAGCAGGCTGCTGTTCATATGCTCCCCTTTTTCCTCAACAAATTCCTTGTGGAATCCGCTTTCCTTTGCCGCCATTTCAATGATCTCCCTGTCATAGAACGGCACATCCAGCCTTTTGGCCAGTTCGCTCCCAATGCTGTGCCCGCCGCTTCCGCACTGCCTGCTGATCGTAACAATTTTTTCCTGCATAGATGGCTGCCTCCTTAAATCTTTTTCCAATATAGTTTCAACATAATCAGAGTTGTGATAAACGCAAGCAGATCTGCCAGCGGGCCTGCCCACAATGCCCCTTCCACCCCTAATACCAGCGGCAGCAATAAGGTCGCCGGGAGCAGATAAACGATCTGGCGGGACAGGGACAGGACGGCTGCCTGTGTCGGTTTTCCGATTGCCTGAAAGAAAACGCCGGTTGCCATCTGCAGCCCGTTGATCGGACACGCCAGAAGGAAGATGCGGAAGCATTTCACCGCGAACTCATTGTACAGTTCCGACTCTGAACCAAACAGCCGGACAATGCTCATAGGCGCGAACTGGAATACCAGAAATGCCAGGACCAAAACCATGGTAGATACGGTCAGGATAATGCGGTATGCCTGCTTTACCCTGTCTTTCTTCCCGCTTCCGTAATTGTAGCCAAAGATGGGCTGCGCCCCGGTCGCCAGTCCGAGCAGGACGGCAGAGACGATCTGGTTCACCTTCATGGTGATGCCGATGGTCGTCAGCGGGATCTCTGCGCCATATTTTGACTCTGCGCCATAGGAGACCAGTATGTTATTTGTCACCGCCATGACCAGGACGATGGCGATCTGCGTGATAAAGCTGGATATGCCCAGGCTGCTGACCTTCGCCATAACCTTTCCGGAAATACGGAAACATTCCTTATCCAGTTTGATGCTCTTGAATTTCCAGATATAGGCGAGATACAGGAACGCGTTCAGTATCTGTCCGGCAATCGTTGCCCAGGCTGCCCCCTTTACGCCCCAATGGAACACAAAGATGAAGATCGGGTCAAGAATGATATTGGTGATACATCCCAAAAGAAGTCCTGCCATGCTGTATTTGGGGCTGCCGTCCGCGCGGATCATGCCCGCCATTCCGGAATCAATGGAAGAGAACAGGATCCCATAGGAAATGATCCGTCCGTAATCCATGGCGTAAGGCAGGATGTCTTCCGTCGCGCCGAACAGGACGCACAGAGGCTCCAGAAACAACTGGAACAGAATACAGAGGATCGCCCCTGCGATCACCATGACCGATATGGAGCAGCCCACGCCCCCGGCCGCTGATTTTTCATCTCCCTCGCCAAGCTTCAGGCTCAGGTATGCCGCGGCGCCGTCGCCGATCAGCAGGCTTAAAGCGATCGCAATCACTGTCATGGGCATGACCACATTGGTGGCGCCATTGCCAAGATACCCGACCCCCTGACCGATAAAGATCTGGTCAACAATGTTGTACAAGGCGTTGACCACCATGGAAATGATGCTTGGAACCGCAAACGTCAGGATCAGCTTTCCGATCCGTTCCGTACCAAGCGGATTTGTTTTTGTTACCGCTGTATCCATTTTCTTACCTCCTTGAATTCATGGTGTTGGGGTCAAAAGGTCTTTTGACCCCTTTGATTCTACCTACTCCTTCATTTCCACAGTTTGTCTGGCAGGCAGTATCTTTTTCAAACGGTCGTCACAGGAAACCTTTTCCCTGCGGATAAAGTCCTGCGCCTCCATTTTTTTCAAAAGTGTGGAAACAATTCTGCCGGGCTATATGCTATATTAAACCACATTCCCTCTTGAAAGAGAATTGACAATATGGTATTATCAATGATAAAAACGCAATAATCAAATATTCCGCAGCAAACTGCGAAATATTTGATTCTCGCGGCAGCCGCCAAGTCTATGCAAGCATGGCCCTGGCTCGTTGCCCGCGGAAATCGAGGTAGACGCCATGAATACTGACCAATTAAAGAGTTTTATCCAGGTTGCGGAAAATTTGAATTTTGCCAGAGCGGCAGAAATTTTGAACATTACCCAGTCCGCGGTATCCAGGCAGATCCATTCTTTGGAGGATGAGCTTGGAACCAGGCTTCTTCACCGCACCACCCGGACGGTGACCCTTACCCCGGCAGGCATCAGCTTTCTGGAGGACGCGAAAAACGTAGTCGGAAGACTGGACGCAGCATCGCGGAAAATTCAGAGGCGCCAGTCCTCCGGCATCCAGATCCTGACCATCGGCTGCACGGACGAGGCAATCCTGGACCTGCTCTGCAAAGTCCTCAAATCATGCCGGGCGCAGATCCCGGAGCTGTATCCGTTTTTAAAGGTGATACCGCACCGTTCCATTCTGGGGCTGTTTTATCAGGGAGAGATCGATCTGCTGTTCGGATTTCAGGATGATATTCCGTTGAAAAACGACATCATCTATCAGGAGCTGTTCCGGATTCCGCTGTGCTGCATCGTTCCGGATACCCACCCTTACGCCGGCAGGACAGAGCTGGCAAAAGAAGAATTGTATCTGGAGAATATTGTGGTCTGCAATTCTTATGCCGTTCCATTCAAGGCAGCGGAAATGCAGAACCGCATCGCGCAGCATATCCCTCCGGAATCCACCTACATCTGCGATAATCTGCAGGCTCTCCTTACGCTGGTAAGAGCCGGTTACGGCTGTTCCATCCTGCCGCAGATGCATTTCATCAGTTCGGACATCCGCGTCATTCCGATCACCGGCAATGAGCCTTTGTCTTATGGTATTTTCTATCGAAAAAACGCGGTAAGCCCTCTGTTGAAAAAATTTATCTCTATCATGGCCACAACTTCTTTCCAATAGAAAAGAAGCGGCGCAGGTACAAAAATCACCCGCATCGCCTTTTTTATCAGGTGTGCAATTGCTTTAATATTTTATGGCCTGCCTCAGTCAGCCCTCAATCTGGATATAGTTTGTATTCTCCACAACAGTCTCCGGTTTTTCTTCGGAACCTGCAGCTTCAGAGTGCGTCTTCAAATCTTGCTTTGATATCCTCCTGTTTTACATCTTCTCCCGCATAAAAACTTCTGCTGCCGGAACCTGCATAACGTTCCCGCCTGATGTACAATCCGTCACTGTTTTTTCATCATTCCGGGCAGCGGATACAGCACTGATCGTCAGATAGCCGTCTTTCAGTACTGCTTTTACGTTCTCCTTTTTCATATCCAGGCGAACTGTCACCATATCAATGATTGTGTGACTGCCTATTTTTCGCAGCTAAGAGAGAATTTTCTGCGATTCGTCCGGGCGTACAAAGTTATCCTCAAGAATATGCTTTACATTCTGTACGCCTTTCTCGATGACCGATTCATCATCCGAACTACAATACTGACCTAACAGAAACTCAAGCACATAGAGCGGGACATTTGCCCTTCGATGGCCTTTTGCAATTCTGTCATGGCGCTCAGCTCGTATTTTCCGGCTTCATCCTGCTGATCGCTGATGATTTTCTGCACACTCTTTGGAAGCTGGCTTACGTTTCTCTGCTTTACATATTTACGAATCTTCATGGCAGATTCCAGCGATTCATAGTATGGCGTATCAGTCAGAACAACAATGGCTTCGTTGCCTTTGGATTCTGTCATCAGACTAAACTCTGTTTTTTCTGCGGCATCGGTTGCAACGGTCAGAAAGCGCAAACGCATACCGCCCATAGCCGCGCCGACCGTAATGCCATCTACCATCTGGTCGAACGCAAAGTCATATTTTTCATAGCGGAATTTCTTGGTTGTAAAAATATCACCGTAAATCATCTGGGCAATACGCTCCACGATAGAAGCGGTATCCACGTTGGTATCCCGGATTTCACGCTGAATATCCTGTTCTTCATCTGTCAGAAAGTTATAAGTATCGCCTGTTCTGCCGATATAGTTCTGGCTAATCAGACGGTCAAGGCAGCCGCGGACAGCTTCACGCATAATAATTTTATCCACACGAATATCATCCGACATCAGAATAACGATATTATCCAGATTAGAAGGAATATCATCAATATACCGAATCAGATACAGAAGTTTCAGCACATCCACATCCTGCTGTTCGATACCATCACCATTGTCTGCGGCTTTCTGGCAGCGCTCAATGACCCGGCGAATAGAACCGTCCAGAAAAGTATGTACGGTATCATAAAAACGAAAGAATGGAACAAGCGCATATTCATCCTTCTCCTGAATTTTCTGTGCCGCCTCCTGGAAGCCGGAAAGCATGGAACGCTCACCGCCGGAAAGATGCTTGCCGGAATTTCCGTGCTTACGGATCTCTGCAAATACCTTCTGCATAATGATAAACTGATACGGCACGAACGGGAAGTTCTCCGTGAACTCCCTCGAACCAGAATACCCTTTAATATCCAGAATGGAACCGCTGAAGCTGAACAGGTTACGCAAAACGGAATCATTCTGCTCATAAACATTTTCCAAATCAGCAGATGCTTCCGATTTCTTTTTCAAAATACGCTTCTGGATGACTTCATCCACAGAGGAAGAAGATAAGCTCAGTCTTGTCTTGAAACGAGCCTGAATACGGGAGAACTCATCGGCACGAACTTTGATGATTTCATCAATCGCTTCCTGTCCGGTGCAGATGACCCAAATCTTACCTTCGCACTCACTGCCAATCTTTTCTGTCAGAGACTGGAGATTCAAAAGCATATCGGTATCTGTACCAACATACTGACCAACCTCGTCAATCATAAAAAGCAGACGGAAGTCCGCCGGTTTGGTATCCACATAGGCTTTCATATCTTCCACAAGCTGTGCAATAGAAATTTCTGTTGCAGTTTTATCATTGAACCAGCCTCGTGCATCGTCTTCGCTCATATCCAAAACTTCCATCAGAGTCGGGATAATGAACTTGCCATTGAACGCAAATGCGCGGCGCATTTCCAGCCAGGATTTTCCTTTTTTTCCCTCAAAAACTCTGCAAAACTCCTCTGTCTTTCCCTGTCGGTCAATATAACGCTCCATCATGGCGACTTTCAGATTTTCACCGTAAAATCCCAGATGGTTATAAAACATTTTTGCGAAAACACGAAGGACAGCAGCCTTGTCTTTATTGCTGAATCCTTCGATGTCGATATTAAACAGAATTGTCTCTGTCTGTCCCCTGGCGGCACGATCAATCAGCATAAAGGTTGCCGGATCATCTTCAAATTTTTTACGGAAACGCTCTACACTGCGGACACCTTTTACTTCTTTATTTTCCAGAAGATACGAAAGCATTTTCAGGAAATGAGATTTACCACTTCCAAAGAAACCGGAGATCCACACACCCATATCGGCTGTGGGCTGATCAAAGGCATCCCCGTAATAATTGAAAAATGTAATAAAATGTTTTTTCAATTCTCTGGTGATGACGTATTCATTTAACTCCTGTTCAATTATACCGTCAGCAGCCTGATCTACTTTAATTACACCATTGATTTTGCGGTTGATGTCGTCCGCAAACATATCTCGAATCTTCATGGCTTTATCCCCCTTAATCTATTATGGACTTTGTCCATAATCATCGTTCGCCGCCCGCCAAATATGCAGGCATATGATAGAGAGAAATGTTTTATATAAATTGCAAATTTTCAAACGGCAATCCAGGGACTGATCGGTTTCCATCTGATTTACAAAATGCCGGACCACCATTTCATTTTCCGGCTCATAACAGAAGATTCTGATATTCACCCCATTGCTGAGTCCCCTGCCTTCCAGGAACTCCGGCTCCTGAATCAATGCCCGAACTTTGTCCAGACGTTCTTTTATGCGGCCCAGGCCGCCCTCTGCCCCAGGGCGCCTTCCCGCCCCTGCGGGCTCCCCTTGTCTCTCGGCTACGCCGAAATTCACCTTGTCACTCATTGGCTACCTCCTGCACGAAATGCTTCACCGGAGCATTCCGCTGTACGATTATGTGTATGAAAAGCAATTAAACGCCGGCAGTACCGCTGTATCGCCATTGCTTCTGATGGCATTCTCCAAAACAGGATGCAGCCATACCGGATTCAAATGATCTGCCCCCCGATTGTCGAGATACTCCGTCTCCACAAGCGCTCTGGCAATAATCTGTTTTAACTTTGTGATTGTGCTGTCGCTCCAGGAAGCTACGGTATCATTCTGCTCCTGCAAACGCATAAAAAATGTATTCAAATCTATCTTACCAAAGGACATGTCTCTTAACCGGTACTTCTCTCCTATGACTGTCAGCATAAACTCCCAAACAAGTCGGCTCTGCTTCATCATCGCATACAGGCAGATCTGCTTTGCTGTCTCTGCCGGCTGCGATGCAACCGCAGAAACCAGAGTTTCATCTTCCAGAGTATGAAGTCGTTTCATACAGGCTTTTGCCATCCGTGTAATCGATTTTTCAGTTGGATACTGGAAAAGATTCTGCTCCACAATTTCTGTTACAACCGCTTCATCTGAGAGTCCTTCGCTCATCAGCTTTGCGGTGGAACGCATTTCATAGAAAAGGAACGGTTCTCTGGTCAAAGACGCTATATACGGATAAGAATGATCCATAATGCTTTGCCTCCTTACGGTTCCTCTTTTTTATCAGGAACAAATTCCATGATGTCTCCAACATCGCAATTTAATACGGAACAAATTTTTTCTAATACATCCATGCTGACATTTTCATCTTTAGACAACTTCGACATTGTTGTCGTACTGAAACCAGTCTGCAAGCGCAAATATCAGTACAGCATTGAAAGAACAAATGAAAACTGAATACGACACAGACGCGGCGTTTCTCTATCCCATAACAGGGAAAACAGGAACACCGCTATCCCAAACCCTCTTGATAGTTCTCTCACTACCTGCAACACCGTACAAGACGATTAAAATGCCAAGCATTATTTAATTTCTTGAATTTATTCGGCTAACCGTATATAATTATAGTGATGGAACTCAGGAAAGCGAGGGAGACCGAAAATGTTAGAGTTTATTTCTGCCCCGGAAGCGGCGAAGAAATGGGGCATTTCAGAAAGACGGGTACAAAAGCTCTGTGCGGAAAACCGCATACCGGGTGTGGCAAAATTCAGCCGGCTATGGCTGATACCAAAAGACGCTGAAAAACCCACAGATGCCCGATTGAAAGCAGAAGGGAACAAAAAACATGAATAAAGTTTTAATTATTGATGATGATAGAGAGCTTTGCGCACTAATCAAACAAAGTATTTTACAAGAGTGTATAGAAGCTGACTGCTGCTATTCTGGGAAATCCGGCTTGCTGCAGCTAAAAGAAAAGGAATACCAGCTTGTCATACTGGACGTAATGATGCCCGGTTTCGATGGCTTTGAAACATTAGAACAGATTAGACAGGAAAGCAGTCTGCCTATTTTAATGTTCACATCAAAAAATGACAGCGCTTCAAAAGTGCGTGGTTTGCGGGCAGGAGCCGATGATTATTTAACAAAACCTTTTGATATGGACGAGCTGATCGCCCGTATTGTTTCATTGATTAGACGCTATACCCGTTTCAACCAAAAAGACGGACAGACACAGAGATTTGAGTTTGACGGGTTGACGATTGATTATAATAGCCGTTCCATTGTCACAATAAATGGAGAATATGAACTTCCCCCGAAAGAATTTGATCTTCTTCTGTTCCTTGCTAAAAATCAAGGAAAAATACTGACAAAACAGCAAATATATGAAGAAGTATGGGGCGAGGAATATGTGTATGATGATAGTAATATTATGGCAATCATCAGCCGTTTGCGGAAAAAAACAGAAGAACATCCCGGCAATCCTAAATATATACAGACGGTAAAAGGGATTGGCTATCGTTTCAGTAAGGAGGTATGACCGTTGTATACAGAAGCTGTCATTGTGATTGGAATAGTGATCGTCCTTTTTTCTGTTTGCAGTTCTGCACTGGCCGTCCGGCGTGTAAAAAAGCAGATTTCGGAGATATCTGACGCTTTGGAAGATATAAAAAACGGAAATGGAAACAGGCGTATTTTAGCAGAAACACATGAACTTATTGCCCCCCTTGCTTATGCAATCAACGATATTATCCTGTCTTATGAAAATAGGCTTTCTGCCTGTCACCAAACGGACGAAACAAACAGGCAGCTTATGACGAGCCTTTCCCATGATGTAAGGACACCGCTTACCACACTGATTGGGTATTTGGACGCTGTACACAAAGGGATTGCAGACGGAAAAGAACGTGACGACTATATAGAAACTGCCCGCCGGAAAGCGCATGACTTGAAAGAATATATAGACGTGCTTTTTGATTGGTTTAAGTTAGGTTCTGATGAATTTTCCATGAACATAGCGGAGATTGATTTAACAGAGCTGACACGCAATATACTAATTGACTGGATACCGATATTTGAAGATACACAGGTAGATTTCACGATTGACATTCCAGAACAGCCTTTCCGGGTGCAGACTGACCCGGACGGATATATGCGGATATTAAACAACCTTATACAAAATGTAATCTCCCACAGCCATGCAGATAAAATTGAAATAGCTTTAATGGAACAGAACAGGAATATAAAAATTGTCCTGTCTGATAATGGAATAGGGATTGACAAGGAGGATTTAAAGCATATTTTTGATCGGCTATATAAATGCGATAAAGGACGGTCTGAAAAAGGCAGCGGTCTTGGTCTGTCAATCGTACATGAGCTTATTGAAAAATTAAACGGAACAATCGTTGCAGACAGCACACCGGGAAACGGAACAATTTTCACCATGTTTTTCCCGTTGATAGACTAATCAGCTCCCGCCCTCTTATGGCGGGAGTAATTATTTGTAAAAGTCTGCGTTCTAAAAATTGCAAGGTTAATGCAAGATTGGTGCAAGGTTAATGCAAGGTTGGCGTGATAGAATGGCAGACATAATAAGGAGGTTTCACAATGAGCAAATATATAATTGAAACGAAAGATCTTACAAAGCAATACGGAACACAAAAAAGTGTTGCCAATCTGAACATTCATGTTCAAAAAGGACGTATCTATGGCCTGCTTGGCAGAAATGGCGCCGGAAAGACAACGACTATGAAGATGCTGCTTGGACTTACACAGCCGACTTCTGGGGAAGTGACGATTTGGGGGAAGCCCTTACAGGCAAATGAAAAAAGGCTGTTGCCCCGTATCGGCAGTCTGATTGAATCCCCCGGCTTCTATCCTAATCTCACAGCTACCGAAAATCTGCGCATTTTTGCTACCCTGCGGGGAGTGCCGAACCGCAGCGCCGTTAAAAATGCACTTGATTTAGTTGGTCTGCCTTACAAAGATAAAAAGCTGTTTTCCCAATATTCACTTGGCATGAAGCAGCGGCTGGCGATTGCACTTGCCATTATGCACGACCCGGAGCTTTTGATTTTGGATGAACCGATCAACGGTCTCGACCCGATTGGAATTGCAGAAGTCCGTTCCTTTATCCGTGATCTCTGCAATGAGCGCGGAAAAACAATATTGATTTCCAGCCATATCCTTTCCGAAATTGCACTTTTGGCAGACGATATAGGCATTATCGACCACGGTACATTGCTGGAAGAAGAAAGTCTTGCAGAACTGGAAGCAAAGAGCAGCAAGCATATCCGCTTTACTGTTTCGGATACGGCACAGGCGGCAAGAATTTTAGAACGTATCTTCCATGAGAGCCGGTTTACCATACAGGACAACCACAATTTACAAGTGCATAATCTTGATTTACCAATAGGAAGAATTGTTACTGCTTTTGTGGAAAATGGTTTAGAAGTATCGGAAGCCCATACTTGCGAAGAAAGCCTTGAAGATTACTTCAAACGTGTAACAGGGGGTGAGGGGATTGCTTAAACTGGTTATGTGCGAATTTGCAAAATTAAAGCGCAAAAAATTTATATGGCTGGTTGTTCTTTCTGCGTTTTTATTTCCCGTGCCGCTGACAGTATTGATGACAATGCCGTATACAGCAGAACAATATGACAGTAAGATAGCGATTTTCAATGATTACTTTCAGTCGGTTATGGGCTATGGAGTAGAATTGCTTTTACCGTGCATAATCGGGGTGATTGCGGCCATGCTCTTTTTTATGGAACGGGATAATGATACTTTCAAAAATCTGCGCACAATTCCCATAACAAGCACACAGATGATTTTGGCAAAGATTATTGTCCTGTTCTCTTTTGGAATTATTTTCAGTCTGACATCGGCTCTTATAACAATCCTTTGCGGCGGGCTGATTGCAGAAGTAAACAATATCGCTTACAGATTATTTTTTGCGCTGGAAATGGGGATTTTTATAACAGCCGGGACGCTGCCGTTAATCGTCCTTGTCGTTTTCTTTAGCAAGAACTATATATTTTCTGTTTTATTGTGTGTTTTTTACAGTGTTTTAAGTATGACAGCCGAATCATCTTTTGGCGCACTGCCTAAAGTGATGTGCTGGCTAATGCCAATTCCGCTTACAACCCTGTGGAGCGCAGGAAATTTAACCGCGCATGGCACTATGTACGGTGTGGGGATGTTGGAAAATTTAATTCCGACTACATTTCAGACAATCACTATTTTAGCCGTTATCGCTTTGCTTTCCGTTATAGTGATTGATTATATGTATAAAAAGAGGGGGGATGAATGATATGTTTCGCATGGTTAAGACCGAAATATGGAAATTAAAGCGGTATCATATGATATGGGCAGGTGTTTTCCTAATGCTGCTCTCCGTCGTATTAACGCTTTTTTCCACAACCGCATTGGACGGAACGCTTTGGACATTTGCCTTTTTTACAGAACAGGTAATCAAAAATAATGCCACAACGATTTTCCCCATGTGCATTGCCCTCATTGCCGGATATATCATAGCAAGGGAAGGAAAAGACGATACGCTGAAAAGTATTATGACTATTCCTGTTCCTTATAGCGGCCTTTTGTGTGGGAAATTGCTTGTATGTGCGCTGCTTTCTTTGTTTTTTGGGCTGGTAAGTGCGGCATTCACGGTAACTGCCAATTTGTTGATGGGATTTCCGGGAATGTCTGTAACATCAGTATCACAGACATTTATTCAGATTATTCTCAACTGTCTGTTTTTGTATATTGCAGTCATGCCTGTAATTGCATTCGCTGCCCGTATACCAAACGGACATATGCTTGGAACAATCATTGCTTTTGTTTATGGCTATGGCGGTATGTTTGCGTCTGGAAATGTTACGTTAGCAAATGTTTATCCTGTTACTGCAAGTTTAGGCTTAATCAGTTACAGAAGCTACGATCCGGCTGTACATTGGAATGTGTTAATCTGTCTGATTAGTATGATTGTCGTATTGATGATTACTGCTGTTTTCGTATTCACGGCAAAAGGAAACGTGCCAGTCAAGGCAGCAAAAAAACACAAAAAAACAATAACAAAAAAAGGTTGGTAAGCGGAGGATATAGGAATGAAGAAAAAATTATCTATCAGGATTGCGGTAGCTGTAATAATTGTTGTAGGTTTTATTGGTTTTTGTATGTGGTTTCTTTCGGGAACTGGCAGCACATACTACTATTCACAGATTGATAACAGTAAAATAGAACAGACCAAATCAAACGGCGGTGTAATTAACTTTCGTGGAAGTATGGATTACTCATACACTTTATTTTCTTACGATGAGAATGGAAAAGGAAAAGACATTACATTCGGAACATCAAAGGAATTGAAAGAGGGAGCTTTTATCCGTTTAACGGTAATGCCGATCCGGGGTGTTCTTGAATGGAAAGAGGTGCAATATGATGAACTTCCTGCCGTTGTGCAAAGCAATTATACAGCACCAACGAGTGAATAAGGGCAGTTATAGGCTTGGAATTAAAAAATAGAAAGGCTGATGATATGCGCTATAAGAAAATACGTTTCCATTTCCTTTCAATTGTTCCGGACTGGCTTCTGCTGCCAGAGCCACGACCAAAAGGCCTCCAGAACAGGTTTTTCCTTCTCGAGACGCATCCGGTTCCGCTTTTCATAATCACCGGGATACTTTTTGTTTACGGAGTCCTCAATGGTGAATAACCGGCTGCAGTACTGGACTCCCTGCACTGGTGATGCTGTATGCTGTTCCGGAATGTGAGCCGGCACAATGTCAATGGGGACCACGTCCTGTTTCAGGCGGGGAACCTCAAGATGACCGTAATTCGCTTCCGGGATCTGATACGCTGACGTTTTCCGACAGCGCCTTTTACCACTGGGTCAGCCGCTGTCGGAAAACGTCAGCGGCTGACCCAGTGGTAAAAGGCGCTTACTGCAATATCGTTTTCACGACACCAGTCAGCATCCGTCATCCCGCTCTGGCGGCATTCATTGATAAGCCGAATCTGTTCCGTCATCGGAACACGGGCTTTGCGGGTACCTGTCATAACCTATCCTCCACAATTGCAGTGAAATAGTCTAAATATCTATCGACTACAATTATTGGAACACACCACGCCGGGTTTACTGGTTCTTATTCACTTTTTACTCAATCGGTCATATAAAATGGTTTCCTCTCCTGTAGACAATCTTATTTTCTTTTTATATAAAAGTGTCCACGATGCCTGATTCTTTGTATAATCCCTTTTCCCCTCCGGAAAAAAACGGCAGAAATAATAATCCGCTTTTTTATCTTTTGTTAGAAAGAGAAAAATATTTTTATTCTGAATCCGGTTCTTCATCAGATAATCTGCCTGTATCATGGAAAAGGCATTCATCTTCTCAGTATATTTAAAAATGGTATCATTGCTGTCAAACAAATCCCCCAAGTACGGAAACAGGTCAACCCGTTCCGCAATCTTATGGTAAAGATCCGATGCCTCTACCTGTCTCTGTGTAATTTTTTTTCCTGATCTCATCAAATAAAGCTCTGCCGAAGCAGAGCTTTTCTGACATTTTCTTTCGACAACCGCCGGTCACCTAGCCAGATTGTGGTAAGTGCCAAACCCTTATAAAGCCCGCAAGACACTGCCCTCTGGCGCAACATCTTGTATCAACGCTTTGACAGACACTCTCCGTTGCCTATCTTTATTATTATAGTACAACGGACTGCAAATTATGTCAATCACAATCTGCTGTTTTTGTTGCCACTTCTTCAGAAAAACCGCCCCGGACTCATACTACCAAAGTTTCTATTATTTCATCGATGATTGAAAGACTCCCTTCATTGGGCTCAATTATTAATACACGGCCGATATTACCACCCCCCCCTCAGACTGTCCGAAAACCCTGATCTTCATCCATTTGAAGTCATTTTGGACACTAAAAAATCAGGTTCATCGGACTTATTTTTCAATCCGTTACCT